>NZ_DAMBJX010000034.1:21740-35733 GCF_032067225.1 Brevundimonas vesicularis
GCCTCGGCCTGATCCATATGCACCAGACGCCGTCCCCGCTCCATGTTCACCGACAGGGTCGAGCCGCCGTTGATCTGAAGCCGCGATCCGTCGTCCAGCGTCACCGTCCGCGTTTCGCCGGGTACGGTGCTGTAGACCACGGTCGGCTCGGTTTGCAGCAGTGGACCCAGGAAGATCGCCGCGGCGAGGGCCGCAGCCATCGCCGGGGCCGCCACCATCCATCGCCGCCCCAAGCCCTTGCGCCGCTCGCGGTGCGTCGACAGGTCGATGACCGGCGCCGGCTGAACGTCGGACAGGTCGTCCGAAGCGGTCCACAGCCCCTCGGCCTCGTCGAAGGCGCGCCGATGAGCCGGGTCTTGATCGAGCCAGGCCGTGGCCGCGTCGATGTCCACGATCATCACGTCATCGGCGCGCAGACGCACGACCCAGGCGGCGGCCTGGGCGGCGATCTCCTCGTCCTTGATGACGTCGTCCTGGGTCATGATCCGGTCCGGGCCCGAGCGGGCTTTGGGGGAGAGACGACGCGGTCGCGCCGCATCCTCAATGAAAAATGGCGAAATCCGGTCGTCATGGCCAACCGACCCGCAGCAGCAGTTCCTTCAGCGAGGCGGAAACGTATTTTTCGACCGCGCTGCGCGAGACGCCCATCCGTTCGGCGACCTCGGCCTGGCTGAGCCCGGCCATCTTGTGCAGACGGAAGGCCTCTGCGGCCTTGGGCGGCATCCGATCGATCGCGGCGACCACCTTTTCCAGTTTCAGCTTGGCCCAGACGGCGTCCTCGGCCGACGGCGCATCCTGGGCTTCGGCCGCATCATCGATAGCGGAAGCGCGCCGCCATTCCAGATCGCGCGCGCCCGCACGACGCTGCACCTTGGACGCATCCAGGGCCAGATTGGCGGCGATGCGATAGAGGAAGGCCTGCGGGTGGCGGACCTCGGCGGCGGCCTCCTCGGTCATGGATTGCAGCCGCACCCAGACATCCTGCGCCAGATCTTCGGCCGCAGCCGACGATCCCGTGCGCGCCGTCAGAAAGCGCACCAGGGCCGGGCGGCTCTCCAGCCACGCCTCCGCCAAGGCTTGCCGCGCCGGTCGGCTCGGGTCGTGTTGAGGGGGACCGAAAGAGGCGTTCACCACCCCATCGTGGGTTGCTGCGCCCTTTGCGGCAACCGCGATTGCGACGGCGAAAGATTTTTTTGTGGGGGGCGCCGCACCGCGTCGTCTCTGGCCCGAAGTCCCCTGGCCCGAGGCCCGCATGTTTCCGCTCCGCCTGTCCGAAGACGCCGATCCGGTTCGGCCGCGCGCGCGCCGCACGCTGTCGTCGCGCATCATCCGGTTCGACGACCCCTGCCGAGGCGAACGTCGCCGCGTGGAGCAGTTCATCGAGGCGGCCTATGCCGAGGCCTATGGCGGCCAGATCCAGGCCCATTTCCCGACCCTGATGAGCGTTCAGGACGAGGCTGGCGTCATCTATGCCGCCGTCGGCTTCCGGCACGCCGCCGAGGCGCCTCTGTATCTTGAGCAATATCTGGACGGGTCCGTCGAAACGGTGCTGAGCCAGGCCATCGGCGCCGTCATCGACCGCGCGCAGGTGGTCGAGATCGGCAGCCTGGCCTCCAGCGGACAGGGCGCGACCGTCTTCCTGTTCGCCGCCATGGCCCATCATCTGCAGTCCGAAGGTCTCAGGTTCGCCGTCGCCACCGCGACCGACGAACTGCGCCGCATCTTCCACAAGGCCGGCCTGGGCGCGCTTCAACTCGCGCGCGCCGATCCGCGCCGCCTCGACGACGGCGGCGGCAGCTGGGGCGCCTACTATCAGACCGATCCGGTGGTGCTGGCCGGCTCGATCGACGCTGCGACCGCGCCGCTGGATCACTTCTCCGAAACGGCGCCGGTCGGACGGGCCGTCCGCACCCGCCTGCACTATGAGGATCGCTCATGAGCGCCGTTCTGGACGCCCTGTCGCGTCGCGCCCGCACCACGCCCGATGATGTTGTGATCCAGTGGGCCGAGGGTTCGCTGACCGCGGCCGAACTGTTGGCGCAGGTCGGTCAGCTGGCGGCCGCCCTGGCCGATGATCGGTCTCCAGTCGGGGTCCTGCTCGACAATGGGCCGGCCTGGGTCGTCGTCGATCTGGCGCTGATCCTCGCCCAGCGGCCAAGCGTGCCGATCCCGCCCTTTTTCACGGCCGCTCAACGCGATCACGCCCTGGCCGACGCCGGCGCGGGGCTGCTGATCACGCCGGGCGCTCCGGGCGAGCTGGCGGAAGGCGGCGCGCCCATCCGGTTGACGCCGACAGGGCTGGCGGTACGCGATCTGCATCCCGGCACGGCCAAAATCACCTACACCTCCGGCTCGACCGGCGCGCCCAAAGGCGTCTGCCTGTCTCAGGATCAGATGGAGGCGGTCGCCGCCTCTCTGGTTCAGGTCCTGGGCCGGGATCGCGCCGGGCTGCATCTGCCGGTGCTGCCCTTGGCGGTGCTGCTGGAGAATGTCGCCGGCCTCTATGCGACGCTTCTGGCCGGCGGCCGCTATCACGCCGCCAGCCTGGCCGAGGCCGGGATGGGCCAGGCCTTCCGCCCCGACTTTGCGCGCCTGCTGACCGCCATTGTCCAGACCGGCGCCACAACCCTGATCCTGGTTCCCGAACTGCTGCGCGGCCTGATCGGCGCCCAAGGCGCAAGGCGGCTGGATCATCGGCTGGAGATGATCGCGGTCGGCGGCGCCCGGGTGTCCCCGGCCCTGCTCGAGGCCGCCGCCAACGCGGGCCTGCCCGTGGTCGAGGGCTATGGCCTCAGCGAATGCGCCTCGGTCGTGGCGCTCAACAGTCCGGACGACGCCCGCCCCGGTACGGTCGGCCGGCCTCTGCCTCACCTTGCGGTCCATTTGGCCGACGACGGCGAAATCCTGGTCTCACCCCATCCCTTCCTCGGCTATGTCGGCCAGGCGCCCGCGCCGGAGCGCCTGCACACAGGCGACATCGGCCGCTTCGACGCCGATGGACGGCTCAGCATCGAAGGTCGCAAGGCCAACACCCTGATCACCGCCTTCGGCCGCAACGTCGCGCCTGAATGGGTCGAGAGCGAGCTTCTGGCCGAGCCCCTCATCCTTCAGGCCATGGCGATGGGCGAGGCGCAGGCGGCGTTGTCGGCCCTGATCGTGGCGACGCCCGGCGCCGAACTGGCCCAGGTCGAAGCGGCCGTCGCGCGCGCCAACGCCCGCCTGCCCGACTACGCCCGCATCGGCGACTGGCGTCTGGTCCCGCCCTTCGATCCCGCCGCCGGTCAGGTCACGGCCAACGGCCGTCCGCGTCGCGAAACCCTGCTGCGCACCTACGCCCCCTCTCCCTCGCAAGCCGCCTGAGAGTTCTCATGTCGTTTTTTGAAACCCTGGTCGCCGCGACCGCAACCGAGCGGGCCGCCTTCGCCGCCATCCCTCAGATCAGGGACGGTCTGGCCGGCCGCATCAGCCGCGACACCTACGTCGCCTATCTGGCCCAGGCCTATCACCACGTCCGCCACACCGTGCCGTTGATGCAGGCCGCCCGGGCGCGGCTGGACGATGACCACGCCGTCTTCAAGGCCGCGCTCGACGACTATATCGCCGAGGAAACCGGCCATGAGCAGTGGATCCTAAACGACATCCGCGCCGCCGGCGGCGACCCCGATCAGACCGTGCATAACGGCCCGAACGTCGCGACCGAACTGATGGTGGCCTATGCCTATGACACCATTCAGCGCGTCAATCCGATGGCTTTCTTCGGCATGGTCTATGTGCTGGAGGGCACCAGCATCCAGCTGGCCAGCGTCGGGGCAGAGGCCGTGCAGCACAGCCTCGGCCTGCCGCCCGCCGCCTTCACCTATCTGATCTCTCATGGGGCTCTGGATCAGGACCACATCCTGTTCCTCAAGCAACTGCTGGACGGAGTGTCGAACGCCGACGACCGCGCCGCCATCGTCCACATGGCCAGGGTGATGTTCGGCCTGTTCGGCGGGGTCTTCGCCTCCATCCCCCACATCGCCGCGCGGGAGACGGTCGATGCAGTTTGAGGATCGCAACATCCTGATCACCGGCGGCTCCGGCGCCCTAGGGCGCCGTGTGGTCGAGCGGATCGAGCGCGAGGGCGGTCGGGTCGCCATCGTCGCCCGTGCGCCGGTGGCGGGCCATCACACCCTGGTGGGCGACCTGTCCACTCCGCATGGCCTAGACAGCGTCGCCGAACAGGCTGGCGCTCGCGCCTGGGACATTCTGATCAATATCGCCGGCATCCAGCATTTCGGCCCGCTTGAGCAGCAGACGCCCGAGCATCTGCTGGCCACCTATATGGTCAATCTGGTCGCGCCAGCCCGTCTGGCCCAAGCCGTCCTGCCCGGCATGAAGGCGCGTAAGCATGGCCAGATCGCCAATGTCGGCTCCATTTTCGGCTCGATCAACTTCGCCCACTTCGCCAGCTATTCCAGCGCCAAGGCCGGGATGCGGGCGCTCAGCCAATCGTTGCGTCGCGAGCTGGCCGGCACGGGCGTCGGCATCACCTATGCCGCGCCCCGCGCAGTGGCTACGCCGTTCAACTCCGCCAAGGTCGACGAATATGCACGTCTGACCGGCATGGCCGTGGACGATCCGGACCCGATCGCCGACCGCATCGTCGCCGCCATCCGCTCAGATCGCCGCGACGTCTATCTCGGCTTCCCCGAAAGCCTGTTCGTCCGCCTCAACGCCCTGGCGCCCGGCCTGATCGACGGGGCCCTGAAGTCCAACGACCTGAAGGCCCGCGCCCTGTTCGCCGGCTGAACCACAGAACAAAAGGAGAGACACGCCATGAAGACCGCCCTGTTCGCCCTGGCCCTGATGGCCGCCCCCCTGACGGTCGCCTCCGTCGCCCATGCCGACGCCTGCGACGACCGCGCGCGCGGTCTCCAGCAGTCGTGGGACCATGTGAATTTCGAGGTCCCGCAAGGCGTTCGAATGGCGGAAATGGCGCGACTGAACACCCAGGCCGACGCCGTCGTGGCCCAATGCCCCAACCGCGCTGAACCTCTGGTTTGGGACGCCATCATCACCGCTTCGGAAGCGGGATTGAAGGGCGGCATCGGCGCCTTGGGCCTCGTGCGTGAGGCGCGCACCGAACTGGAACAGGCCGAGCGGATCAACCCGCGCGCGCTGAACGGCTCGGTCTATGTCAGCCTCGGTTCGCTCTACGCCCAGGTGCCGGGCGCCCCGATCGGTTTCGGCAACCGCCAGCGCGCCCGCGACTACCTCCAGCGCGGTCTGGCCATGGCGCCCAACGACGTCGACGCCAACTTCTTCATGGGCGACCTGCTAGTGCGTGAACACGACTGGAACGGCGCCGCCCGCTACCTGCAAAAGGCCATCGACGCCCCCGCCCGCCCCGGCCGCGCCGTCGCCGACCGCGGTCGCAAGGCCGAGGCCCGCGCCCTGCTCGTCCGCGCCCAGCAGCATCACTGAACAGATCCATCATGAGCCCTGTTCCCCCCGCCCTGTCGCTCGACGTCGTTCAACGCCGTCGCAAATGGTTCGCCGGTCTTGTTCTGCTGGCCCTCATCGTCCTGACCGCCAGCGTTCGCTCGGTCGCCGTCCTCGACGGCGAATGGCATGAGGGCGTCGAAGGCTTGGGCCTGGCCGCCATCATCGTCGCCATCGTCGGTCGCGCCTGGTGCTCGCTCTATATCGGCGGACGCAAAAAGGCCGAGATCGTCGATCGCGGCCCCTATTCCATCACGCGCAACCCGCTCTATGTCTTCAGCTTCATCGGCGCTTTCGGCGTCGGCGCCCAGACCGGCAGCGTGACGATCGGCGCCATCTTCGCCGTGGCGACCTTCCTGGTCTTTCTGCGCACGGTCGGCCGCGAAGAGGCCTGGCTGGCCGAACATTTCGGCGCGCCCTATGCCGCCTATTGCGCCCGCACGCCGCGCTTCTTGCCCAAGCCCGCTCGCTGGCGCGACGCCGAGGAACTGACCATCCGTCCCGCCTTCTTCGTCCGCACCCTGCGCGACGGCCTGGTTTTCCTCGCCGCCATCCCCGTCATGGAGGGCATCGAGCACCTGCAGTCATCAGGGTTGATCGGTTTTCCGATCAGCCTGTTCTAGCCCTAACCGTCGCGCCATTCGCTGAGCGTCTGGCCGTCGGCGTCTTCGAAGGCGACGCGATCGAACTGCGCCGCGCCGATGCAGACCGGCCGTTGATCAGGGGCTGCCGCACGACAGTGGATGGCGCGGCCGTCGGCGAAGGTGGTCATCCGGCCTTCCAGCACGAGACGATAGCCCTGTGCTGATGGCACAGGCGGCTGGCCATGCTCGCCGCGCAGGGTGAACTGATAGGCGCGGCCGTTTCGACGGCCAGTCCGCGCGCCGTTCGGCTTGAATACGGCGGCCAGCCCCGAAGTTTGAGGCGAGGCCTGGCTTGAAGCCGAGGCGCCGGGCGCAATCGCCGGGCAGGCCTCGGTGCGCAGCCACGGCCGGGCCAACCAGAAGCCTTCGGCCGCCTCCAAGCTGCTGTCGTCGTTTCCGATCAGGCCGGACCGCAGCCAATCCGCCGGCGCCAGGCTGAACTTCAGGCTCTGACCATCCTTCGCCCAGGCGACTGTCGCCTGCCCATCGGCCGCAGCCTCGGCGGCGTCGCCGGGCTCACCGCACCCAAAGGCCTGGCGCACGACGAAGCGGCGCCCTGCCAGAGACGCGCCCCCGACCTCGCGCCCTGCGGCGAAGGCCGAGGCGGCGACGTCCATGGCCTGAAGCAGGCCGGCGCGGTCCAGGACCGGCGCTGGCGCGACCGTCACGACCGGCGGCGTTTCGGATTTTTTGTCCGGAGCAGGCGCAGGCTGCGGCTCACGCTGACAGCCGGCGAGCACCACCAGGGACAATGCAAGCGCGACGAGTTGGGGACGAGGCGACGCAATCGGATCGAGCATGGAACTACCCTAACACGCGAACCGCTGAGGGGGATGCGCTCACCCGAAAAAGGTTGACGCGAGCCATGGGGGACGGTCTGCACAACTTCATGACTTTCGACCAAATCGCCGCCCTAGCCGTGCTCGTCGCCGTCGTGGGCGTCCTGATCCATGGCAAGATGCGGGCCGATGTCGTCGCCTTGACCGGCGCCGCGGTGCTTCTGCTGCTGGGCGTCGTGCGGCCGGTCGAGGTGCAGGGCGCCTTCGCCAGTCCTGCGGTCATCGCGCTGGCCGGCCTGTTCGTCATCGCCTACGCCATTGAACTGTCCGGCCTTTTGGGCTGGCTGATCCGACAGGCGACGCAGCTTTCCGCCCGGATCGGCGCCCGAGGCATCTGGATCGTCATCGGCCTGTGCGGTTCGGTCGGCGGCTTTCTGAACAACACCCCTGTGGTGGTCTTGGCCGCGCCGGTGATCCGCGACGTAGCCCAGTCGCTGCGCCTGTCGCCCAAACGCTTTCTGATGCCGCTCAGCCACGTCACTGTCATGGGCGGTCTGCTGACGCTGATCGGGACATCGACCAACCTGCTCGTCAACGATATGGCCCGCAACGCCGGCCAGCCGGTCTTCGGCCTGTTCGAGATCACGCCCGTAGGTTTGGCCATCGCGGTCGTCGGCGGCCTGTGGCTCTATTTCGTGGGCGCGCGCCAACTCGGCCGATCGGTCGCCATGGACGAGGCGGAAGCCGCACGCCTGGCGGAAATGGAAGAGGCGCGTCGCCGCGCAGAGGCCGAGGCCATCAATCGCCGCAAGCGCCTGCTGCCGTTCGGCCTGCCGCGCCTGGGCGGATCACGAAACCAGGTCGATGGGTCGGGCGATGCGCATCTCGGCGACGTCGAACTGTATGGGGCCGCCGATCGTCCGCTGCGGCTGAGGCCGGCTGCGATCTCGCTTGGCGTGTTTGTCCTGGTGATCTTGTCGGCGGCGCTGGGGTGGGCGCCGATCGCCGCCTCGGCCTTCGCCGGAGCCGTCGGCTTGATCCTGTTGCGCGTCATTACGCCCGAAGAGGCCTATGCCGGACTGCGCCCTGAGATTCTGTTGCTTATCGCCGGCATGGTCGTGGTCGGCACGGCGATCGAGGTGACCGGTCTGGCCTCAGCCGGCGCAGATCGTCTGATCGGCGTGATCCGGCCCCTGGGGCCGCTGGGCGCCCTGATCGTACTTTACGGCGTGACGTTGTTCGCCACAGAACTGCTGTCCAACGCCACTGTCGCGGTTTTGATTACCCCCATCGCCGTGGCCCTGGCCGAAAGCCTTGGCGTGGATCCCCGCCCCTTTTTGGTGTGCGTCATGATGGCGGCCTCGGCCGCCTTCGCCACCCCGTTCGGCTATCAGACCAATGTGCTGGTCTTCAATATGGGCGGCTATAGCTACATGGACTTCGTCCGCGTCGGCCTGCCTCTGAACCTGATCACCTGGATCGCCGCCATGGTCGCCATCCCGATCTTCTTCCCGTTCTGATCGAGTGGCAGTCGGAGTGGTGCGGGCGGCCGGGCTTGAACCGGCAAGGACTTTCGTCCGGCAGATTTTAAGTCTGCTGCGTCTACCAGTTTCGCCACGCCCGCAGCCCGGTCTGGCCCGGTCCGGCTCCTATAGACGGAACCGGGCCGGGTCTCCAAGTCGTCAGCGTGTCGGGGTCGCAGGCGTGGTCGCGGGCTTCATCGCCCGGAAGTCCACGTCCGAATCGGCGATCAGCCACAGCAGGCCCGCCCAGGCGGCGACGTTCTGGTTCAGTTGCGCCGGGTCGATCTTGTCGAGCGTGTCGTTGGCGGTGTGGTGCAGGTCGAAATAGCGGGTTCCGTCCTGAGCCAGGCCGAAGAAGGGCACGCCCAGCGGACCCATCGGTCCGACATCAACGCCGCCTTCGGTCTCGACGCGATCGGAGGCCAGGACGCCGATCGGGTAGAGGACGCGGGTCGCGGCCTTCTGGAAGTCCGAGCCTTGCGCGCCGGCGGGCAGGCGCAGGGCATAGATGCGGTCGGCGCCGAAATCGCTCTCGCCGGCGATGATGTGCTTGTCCAGCGCTGCGCCCTGGCCACGCGCGTAGACGCCGCCGCCGTTGCCGGTCTGGGCGGTCGGCTGGGCCACTTCTTCCGAACCGTAGAAGATGACGCGCAGGGTGCGGGCCGGACGGCGGCCGCTGTCGGCGATGGCCTTGGCGGCGGCGATGGTGATGGCGCCCCCTGCCCCGTCATCAATGGCGCCGGTGCCCAGGTCCCAGCTGTCCATGTGCGACCCCAGGACGACGATCTCGTCGGGGCGCGTGGCGCCCGGCAGATCGCCGATCACGTTCTGGCTGGTGGTGCGATAGGTGCGGGCGGTCGAGGTCAGGCGCAGGCGCACCGGCTGGCCCAGGGCGACCAGGCGACTGACCTGATCGGCGTCGGGCGCAGCCAGGGCGAAGGCGGGAATAGTCGGCTTTCCGTCGACGTAGCGGGTGGTGCCGGTGTGCGGCATGCGGTCCTCGTCGGAACCGACCGAACGCATGACGAAAGCCGCCGCGCCCTTGGCCGCCGCCACGCCGGGGCCGGCGCCGCGCACGCGGGTCTGAGGGCCATAGCCGGAGCCGTCCTGCATCGGGTGCATCTGGCCCAGGTCGACATAGACGATCTTGCCGCGCACGGCGGCGTCGGGCGCGGCCTGCAGGTCTTCGAAGGTGGAGAAGCGCACGACCTCCGCCTCGACACCGCCCCTCGGCGTGGCCGGCGAGTGGCCAAGTGCCGCAGCGACCAGGGCCTGGGCGTTGTCACCGACGATGGCGGCCGAGCTTTCGCCTCGCTCCCAGCCGACCAGCGGGAACTCTTCGATGCGGACGTTCTGGAAGCCGTTTGCGCGCAGATAGTCGGCGGCCCAGGTGGCGGCCTGCTGTTCGGAACGGGAACCCGCCGGGCGCGCGCCGAACCGCGTCGTCAGCTGGGTGACATAGTCCATGGCGATGTTCGAACGCATCGCGGCGTCGCGCACCACAATCGCCTGCTGCACCGTCGCCGCATCCTGAGCATGGGCCGCCGGGATGAACGCGACAAGACCCAGGGCGACGGCGCTGGCGGTCAGCAGACGGATGGACATAGGCAGGCTCCGGACTCAGATGAGAGCCGGACCCTAGGAAGGTTCAGTCGTTCTGGAAATAGGGTTCGACCGGACCCTGCAGTTTCACGGTCAGGGCCTTGCCCTTGCGATCCACGCGGTTGCCAAGCGCCAGGCGTACCCAGCCTTCGGACACGCAATACTCCTCGACATTCGTCTTCTCTTCGCCCTTGAAGCGAATGCCGACGCCGCGTTGCAGGACCTCGGCGTCGTGATGCGGGCTGGACGGGTCGACCGAAAGGCGATCGGGGGGCGTGTCGGACATGGCGTTGGTCGGGCTCAATTCTCGGGAAGGCGCGGTGATAGACGCGCAGGCGCGCCCTGCCAATCCGAAACCGGGTTCAAAGACCTACGGCAGCAGGTGATAGTGCTGGGCGACAATGGCCATCATCGCGGTTCCGACCGCCGGAACGGCGAGTATGATGGCCCGGCGCATGCGGTGCGCGACGTAAAGCAGTTCGCCGATCATGGCGGGGATCCTCGATGTCATCGCTCTCTGACGGAGCATTCGAAGATCATTGGTCGCACGGCGCCCGCTGTCGAGACGAAACGTCAGCGTCAAGATTACACTTCAGGTTACTGCACAGTTTGCCGGGGCTGGGCGTTGGGGGCTGCTGACGGCTGATAGGCCTGCGGGCCAGCCGGAGCGGGAGCAGCCGCAGGCGTGGCGGCGGGACGGCGCGCCGGAGTCGCGGCCGGGCGAGCCGCCGGTCGCGCAGCGGGACGGTTGGCGGCCGGGCGCGGCGTCGGACGGGTCGTCGGGGCGGCGGCGGGCTGAGCCGTCGGTGTGGCGGGCGGGGTCGTGGCGGCGGGCGCAGCAGCGGCGGGCGTTGCGGCCGGAGGCGTCGCAGCCTCGGCGGCGGCGGCGCGGGCGGCCATCTGCTGGGCCTGGAAGCGTGCAGCCAGCTTTTCGGTCAGCTCCTTGGCTTGCGGCGCGCTCATCTGGGCCATGATGGCGGCCAGGGTGCGCGGGCGCATGGCGGCGGCGACCGGCAGGCGCACCCGGTCCTCCAGCGCGGCCATGACCGGGGCGGCCTCCTTGGGACGCATGGCGGAATAGACCTGAACCAGACGATCGATCTCGGCCTTCTCGCGCTCGTCCACCTGGCCGAGCATCTGCTTCATCTCGGCCTTCAAGGCTTCCAGCGCCTTGACCTTGGCGTCCAGCTTCTGCTCGGCGGCGACCATCAGAGGCAGGGTGGTGGCGAAGTCCTGATCCCGCGCATCCAGCGCCGCGCGACGCTGCGACAACGACTGGATGATCTTCAGCTCGGCCGGCGAAATCCCGGCCTGCTGGGCCAGCTGTTCGGGAGACAGGGCGGAACAGGTGCCGGGCAGAGCCGGCTTGGGCGGCGCGCCGGCCGCAGCAGGAACCGCCTCCTCGGCCCAGGCCTTGGCCCCGTCGAACAGGCCAGGCGCGACGCCGACAGCACGCACGGCGACGACCCCGCCGATGGCGATGGCGATCAGGGGCAGGATGCGAGGAAGGCGGGCCATGAAATGGGGTTCCGAACTCAGGCGGCGAACAGGTCGTCGTCGAGATTACGACGCGCGGCGTTGAGGCTTTGTTTGGCGGAATGGTTAGCGGAGCGTCCGGCCGTCAGGGCCTGAACGATGGCGGCGACATTGTCGCGTCCGGCGGGCGCAGCCGTTTCATTGCGACGGTTCGAAGCGGGACTGGCCAGTCCCTGGATGCGTTGCGCCAGGGCCGCCATACGTTCGGCCCGCTCCTCGTCTTCGGACGCGGCCGGCGCCGGAGCCAGGGCGGCCGGGGTCGCGCGACGGGCGGGTTCTTCCTCAACGATCCGCGCCGGCGCCATGGCCGGTGCGCGGGCGATCAGGGTTTCCAACTGGGCCTTGACCTCTCGCGCCTTGATGATCCGGTCGTGAAGCAGGTCCGTTTCCTGACCCGAGGCGCGAAGGGTGGCCAGGGCGTTTTCGGCGCGGCCGGCGGCGGCGTTCAGTTCGGTGACGGCCTGGGCGAAGGCCTGCTGTCCGGCGCGCAGGGCGGCCAGCTTGCGTTCCAGCTTGATGCCGTAACCGACCGCTGCGATCAGCAGCGCCATCAGCACGCCGTCCATGATCATTCCGGCCATCAGACGTTCACTCCCAGGCGGGCGGCGACTTCCGGATTGACCGGCCCTTCGACGCGTATGGCGATGTGCTGGCCCTTGCGACCCATGCGGCCAGTGGTCAGCGGGATGGAGCCGGCGCGGATCGACACCTCGGAATCCGGCGTGGCGTTCAGCATCATCGTGTCGCCGACCTTGAGGTTCAGCACGCTGGACAGGGGCATTTGCTGTTCGTCCAGGACTGCGCGGACTTCGGTCTCGGTCGTCCAGATCTCGGTGGCCAAGTGGCCTTCCCAAATGTTGTCGCGGCCGAACTTCTCGCCCATGAACTGCTGCAGCAGCATCTTGCGGATCGGCTCCAGCGTCGCATAGGGCAGCAGCAGTTCGATACGACCGCCGCGATCCTCCATGTCGATCCGCAGCTTGATCAGGATGGCGGCGTTGGCGGGACGCGCGATGGCGGCGAAGCGCGGGTTGGTCTCAAGCCGGTCCAGGTTGAAGTGGACCGGGGTCAGAGGCTCGAACGCCTGGCGGGCGTCGTTCAGCACGACCTCGACCATCCGCTGCACCAGAACCCGCTCGATAGTGGTGTAGGGCCGGCCTTCGATGCGCAGCGCCGCCGTGCCGCGACGACCGCCCAGCAGCACGTCGACGATCGAATAGATCAGGTTGGAATCGACGGTCAGTAGACCGTAGTTGTCCAACTCCTCGGCGCGAAACACCGCCAGAATGGCCGGCAGCGGGATCGAGTTCAGATAGTCGCCGAACCGGATCGACGAAATATTGTCCAGGCTGACTTCGACGTTGTCGGAGGTGAAGTTGCGCAAGGATGTCGTCATCAACCGCACCAGGCGGTCGAATACGATCTCCAGCATCGGCAGACGCTCGTAACTGACGAGCGCGGAGTTGATGATGGCGCGGATGCCCGAGCGTTCGGAACCGTCGTCGTCGCCCAGATCGAAGCCCAGCAGGCTGTCGATCTCATCCTGGTTCAGGACGCGCTCGGACAGGGCGTCGCCAGGATCGCCCAGACCGCCGAACGGATCGAGTTGCGCCGCGTCCGTCATGCCTATTGCACCAGCATTTCTTCGATCAGTACGGCGTCGACCTTGCCCGGAGCGGCGATCAGATTGACCCGTCGCAAGATCTCGGCGCGCAGCTGATAGGTGCCGGCCGAGCCGCTGAGGTCCTCAGGGCGCAGTTCGCGCACAAAGCCGGTGAACATGTCCTGCAGACGCGGCATCTCTTCCTGCAGATGGGTCGCCACCTCGGCGTCCTGCATCTCCAGCGTGAGCTTCAGTTTCAGGAAGGTCGGACGGCCGTCGGGCGACTGAATGTTCATGACCATGTCGGGCAGGGTGTAGAAGGTGACGCCATCCGGCCCTTCAGAAATGACGCCCAGCGCAGGATCGGCCTCGCCTTCCTTGCCGCCGCCGTGACCGCCGCCTTCCTTCTTCTCTTCCTTGCCCTCGGCCTTCTTGTCGGCCTTCTCTTCTCCGTGGCCGGCTTCGGCCTCGGCGCCGTGCGCTTCGGCGGGCTTGGGCTTTAGCATGAGGAAGGCGGCCGCCCCGCCGCCGCCCAGCACCAACAGGGCGATCGGCGCGATGATGAACAGCAGCGGGATCTTCTTTTTCTTGGGCGCGGCGGTGTCGCCCTCGGCGGCCTCGCCTTCGGTCACAGCCGGCAGGTTGGCGTCGGCGTCGGTCGCAGGCGGACCCTTCTTCTTGCCGAACTTGAACATGCGCGCGCCCCGGAGACTCTCTCACGACAAGGATCGTCCGGTTTGGTTAACGCGACGTTTACAATGGGCAGGATTTGCCGGGTCGGAAGCGGCCCGATCCCGCTCAAACCCGCATCCCGCCTGAATTAAC
>NZ_DAMBJX010000035.1:0-31639 GCF_032067225.1 Brevundimonas vesicularis
CAATCGTGCCGATGTTGCAGTGCGGCTTCGTCCGTTCGAACTTTTCCTTGGCCATTTTCTAGCTCCTAAGGTCCCCGAACCGGGGTTCCTGCAGTTTGGGGTTAAGGACGCCCGGTCCTTACGGTCCGGGCGCATATAGGCGGGCTTTCCGAAAAGGGAAAGCTTAGGCGTACTTCTTGATCACTTCGTCGGCGACGTGTTGCGGCACCGGCTCGTAGTGGTCGTATTGCATGGTGAACTGGGCGCGGCCCTGCGACATGCCGCGCAGCGTGTTCACATAGCCGAACATGTTGGCCAGCGGCACGAAGGCGTTCACGACGGTGGCGTTGCCGCGCATGTCCTGACCCTGGATCATGCCGCGACGGCCGTTCAGGTCGCCGATGACCGAGCCGAGGTATTCCTCGGGGGTCACGACTTCCACCGCCATGATCGGCTCGAGCAGCTTGGGCGAACCCTTTTCCTTCAGCTCGCGGAAGGCGGCGCGGGCCGCGATTTCGAACGCCAGCACGCTGGAGTCGACGTCGTGGAACTTGCCGTCCGTCAGCGTCGCCTTGAAGTCGATCAGCGGGAAGCCGGCCAGCAGACCGTTGTCCTTGGCCGAGTTCAGGCCTTTTTCGACGCCGGGGATGTATTCCTTCGGCACCGCGCCGCCGACGATCGAGTTCTCGAACACGAAGCCCGAGCCCGGCTCGCCGGGTTCGAAGGTGATCATGACGCGGGCGAACTGGCCCGTACCGCCGGTCTGCTTCTTGTGCGTGTAGTCGATGTCGACCTTGCGGCCCAGCGATTCACGATAGGCGACCTGCGGCGCGCCGATGTTGGCCTCGACCTTGTAGGTGCGCTTCAGGATGTCGATCTTGATGTCCAGGTGCAGCTCGCCCATGCCCTTCAGGATCGTCTGGCCCGACTCGTGGTCGGTCGAAACGGTGAAGGACGGATCTTCCGAGGCCAGCTTGGCCAGGGCGACGCCCAGCTTCTCCTGGTCGCCCTTGGTCTTGGGCTCGACCGAAATCTCGATGACCGGCGCCGGGAACTCCATCTTCTCCAGGATGACGGGCGACTTGATCGGGTCGCACAGGGTGTCGCCCGTGCGGGTTTCCTTCAGGCCGGCCAGGGCGACGATGTCGCCGGCGTAGGCTTCCTTGACGTCTTCACGGTTGTTGGAGTGCATCTGCAGCATCCGGCCGACGCGCTCTTTCTTGTCGCGGCTGGAGTTCAGCAGCGACTGACCGGTTTCCATCTTGCCCGAATACAGGCGGCAGAAGGTCAGCGAGCCGACGAAGGGGTCGTCCATGATCTTGAAGGCCAGGACCGACAGGGGCTCTTCGTCCGAAGCCTTACGCACGACGGGCTCTTCGGTCTTGAAGTCGATGCCCGGCGTCGGCGGGATGTCCAGCGGCGACGGCAGGTAGTCGACGACGGCGTCCAGCAGCGTCTGCACGCCCTTGTTCTTGAAGGCCGAGCCGCACAGGATCGGATAGAAGGCGCCGGTCAGAACGGCCTTGCGGATGCACTTCTTGATGGTGGCTTCGTCGGGCTCGTTGCCCTCGAGGTAGGCTTCCATCGCTTCGTCGTCCAGCTCGACGGCGTTGTCGATCAGGTACTGACGCGCAGCGATCGCCTTGTCCATCAGGTCGTCAGGGATCGGCACGTCCTTGTAGGAAGCGCCCAGGCCGTCGTTGTCCCAGACCACGCCGGTCATGCGGACCAGATCGACCAGACCCGACAGCGAGGACTCAGCGCCGATCGGGAACTGGATCGGCACGGCCTTGGCGCCAAGACGGTCGCGGATCGACTCGACCGAGGCGTCGAAGTCGGCGCCGATCTTGTCCATCTTGTTGACGTAGACGATGCGCGGCACCTTGTACTTGTCGGCCTGGCGCCAGACGGTTTCCGTCTGCGGCTCCACGCCGGCGTTGCCGTCCAGCACGGTCACGGCGCCGTCGAGGACGCGCAAGGAACGCTCAACCTCAATGGTGAAGTCCACGTGGCCGGGGGTGTCGATGATGTTCAGGCGCTTGCCCTGCCAGAAGGCGGTCGTCGCGGCGGACGTGATGGTGATGCCGCGCTCCTGCTCCTGGTCCATCCAGTCCATGGTCGCAGCGCCGTCGTGGACTTCGCCGATCTTGTGGGATTTACCGGTGTAATACAGGATCCGCTCGGTCGTCGTCGTCTTGCCCGCGTCGATGTGGGCCATGATGCCGAAGTTGCGGTAGTCCTCGAGCTTGTGAGTGCGGGCCATGAAAGCGTGCCTTGAAAATTTCAGGACGCTCAGGTGCGCCCTCGGAAGGATGTCGGTGTTCGGATAAGCGAGCGCGGGCGATTTAACTTAAACCGCCCGCGCCGGAAACCCTCAGATAGTCAGCGCAGATGACGCTTTGAAGGCGTTACCAGCGATAGTGGCTGAAGGCGCGGTTGGCTTCGGCCATCTTGTGGGTGTCTTCACGCTTCTTGACCGCGGTGCCGCGGTTGTTCGAGGCGTCCAGCAGCTCGGCGGCCAGCTTCTCGGTCATGGTGTTCTCGCCACGCTTGCGCGCAGCGTTCACCAGCCAGCGGATGGCCAGGGCGCGGCGACGGTCCGGACGGACTTCGACGGGCACCTGATAGGTGGCGCCGCCGACGCGACGCGAGCGCACTTCGACCGACGGGGAGACGTTGTCCAGGGCGGCGTGGAAGGTCGCGACCGGCTCTTGGTCCTTTTTCTTCTCGGCCAGGATGTCGAAGGCGCCGTATACGATGTTCTCGGCGACGGCCTTCTTACCTTCGTACATGACGTAATTCATGAACTTGGTGACGATCAGGTCCCCGAACTTGGGATCCGGCAGAACTTCACGTTTCTGGGCGCGGTGACGACGCGACATGGGGTATTCCTTGCAGTGCCCGACCAGCGCCGGGAAGATCTCGAAAAGGCCTCCGGACGCGACGGCCCGGAGAAGAATGGCTTACTTCGGACGCTTGGCGCCGTAGTGCGAACGACGCTGCTTACGGTCCTTGACGCCTTGGGTATCCAGAACGCCGCGCAGGATGTGGTAGCGAACGCCGGGCAAGTCCTTCACGCGGCCGCCGCGGATCAGAACAACCGAGTGTTCTTGCAGGTTGTGGCCTTCGCCGGGGATGTAGCAAACGGCTTCGTAGCCGTTCTTGGCCAGACGGACCTTGGCGACCTTACGCAGAGCCGAGTTCGGCTTCTTCGGGGTCGTGGTGTAAACGCGGGTGCAGACGCCGCGACGCTGGGGCGAACCCTCCAGAGCCGGCACCTTGTTGCGGGTGGGCTTGGGCTTGCGCGGCTTGCGGATCAGCTGGTTGATCGTAGGCATTCGAAACTCGTCTCGACTTCTGATGGAGGCGTGTGTCTTTCGACCGAAGCGCCTCTCGCCTTCTTGTGAACGGGGGACCATCCCCTCGCCCGGGTGTCATCGAGACTGAGGGCGCGACCACCCAAACAGAAAAACCGGAACGCGCGCTTTGGGCGTTCCGGCGGGCACAGCCCGTCCGTTGGATTGTCACGATCTCAGCGACCGGCGAACCGGCCACGCCTCGAAAGTGGGCGGCTTCTACGCCCGATGGGCGCGAAGGTCAAGGCGGCGCTAATCTTCAGAGTGGAAACCAGCGCTGCGTCCCTCACAGTCAGTTCGCCCTCCGCCCGAAAGCGGCCATGCTTCTAGCACAGCTTGCATAGGATCAAGGGGGACGACGCATTGGCGTTTGCACAGCTGACGCGGCCAGAGCGGCGCCTGGCTTGGCGAAAGGCGGGCCTGGCGACGGCGTCGGTGGCGATCAACACCGCGCTGATCGCCTTCCTGTCGTTCATGGCCCTGGGCATAGAAGGCGGCGTCGTCGCGCCCGAACAGCCGCCGATCTACGTCGATATTACGCCCCGCCCCCTTCTGCGCGACGAGCGGCCTAGAACGCCGGTCCAGGTGCCCGCAGTCGACGATACGGCGCGGTCATCGCAGAATGCGCGCCCGACGGTTCAGACGCCCTCCCCGCGCCAGGCAACGCCGCCGGACAGTCGCCCTGCCCCGATCCGTCCCCTCATCGCCGCGCCCACGCCCCAAGGTGCGCCCGCGCCGCCGGGCGCCTGGACGGTCAATCCGAACGATCGCGCCGGCGCCATGTCCCGCGTCCTGCGTCAGGGCCTGATCGGCTGCACCACGCCGCAACAGCTCAACGCCGCCGAGCGCGCAAACTGCCTCCAAGACGCCGAGCGGCGCGGCCGCAACGCCGCCCCGATCACCGGCACGGGCAACCCCGAACGCGACGCCGCCTTTGCGCGCGAGGGCGCGCGGCGTCTGGCGGAATGGGAGGCGCGCCGTCGTCCTCTGTCCGGCGGCGTCGGCGTGGTGGGTCCGGCGGACTGCGTCGGCTCGAACTTCGGCACGGGCTGCGCCGGCGCCCTATTGCCCGACGTTGACATGCGTCAAGGCGCAGAGACGACAATCAATCGAGGCGAACGCCGCCGCCAGGGCTTCTCAGCCAGCATCGGCGGAGTGCGAATCGGCGATAAAGACTGACAATGAGGTCAGCGATGATCCAGGCAGTGGATGTCGTGCATAACCTGGCCAAAATGCATCGCGGCCATGGCTAGACCGACGTAACCCACACCGCACCAGAGGACGACATTAAGGGCCATCACGACAGGCCAAGCCCGTTTCTTGGTCATGACGCATCCTCCCCTCTCACAATCAGAAGGAAAGCTCGCCCACAATCAAGGCGCGGTCAACGGCTCATAGAAAAAGGGCGACGCCGTCGCCGGCGCCGCCCCTTCATGTCTTCGCTTTTGAAACGAAAGATCAGCTCTCGCTGCTCTCCAGCTCCAGTTGCAGATCGGCCGGCAGCGGCTCGATCGCCTCTTCCAGGGCCGAGGTCAGTTCTGCATCACGCTCGTTGGCGATCTTCTGCAGGCTGCGCAGGTAGGCGCCGGTGCCGGCCGGGATCAGGCGGCCGACGATGACGTTTTCCTTCAGGCCTTCCAGCATGTCCTTCTTGCCGTGGACCGAAGCGTCGGTGAGGACGCGAGTGGTCTCCTGGAAGGACGCCGCCGAGATGAAGCTGCGGGTTTGCAGCGACGCCTTGGTGATGCCCAGCAGGACGGGCTGGGTGGTGGCCAGACGGCCGCCACGCTTCTCGACCTTGGCGTTTTCCAGAACGGCTTCGGCGACTTCGACGGTGTCGCCGCGGATCAGGGTGGTTTCACCCGAATCCAGCACTTCCACCTTCTGCAGCATCTGACGCACGATGACTTCGATGTGCTTGTCGTTGATCGGCACGCCCTGCAGTCGATAGACCTCCTGCACTTCGTTCACCAGATACTCGGCCAGCGCCTCGACGCCCTGGATGCGCAGCAGATCGTGCGGATCCGGGTTGCCGTCGATGATGTAGTCGCCCTTCTGGATCAGATCGCCGTCGTGGACGGAGATGTGCTTGCCCTTCGGGATCAGGAACTCGACCGGTTCGCCCTGCACGCCGTCGGCGTTGGGCTCGGGCGTGATCTTGATGCGACGCTTGTTCTTGTAGTCGCGACCGAATTCGACGCGACCATCCATCTCGGCGATGACCGCGCAGTCCTTCGGACGGCGAGCTTCGAACAGTTCGGCGACGCGCGGCAGACCGCCGGTGATGTCGCGGGTCTTGGCCCCTTCGGTCGGAACGCGGGCGATGATCTCGCCCGGCTTGACCTCATCGCCGTTCGACACGGACAGAACCGCGCCCACGGGCAGCAGATAGCGGGCATCCGAACCGGACGACAGCTTGGCGTAGGCGTCGCCCAGGGTGACGCCCATGGCCGGACGCAGGTCGGAACCACGCGGGCTGGCGCGCCAGTCGCTGACGACGCGCTGGGCGATGCCCGTCGCTTCGTCGGTTTCTTCCTTGACCGACAGGCCTTCGACCAGGTCCTCGAAGCGCACGACGCCGCCGACTTCCGTCAGGATCGGGGTGGTGTAGGGGTCCCACTCCGCCAGGCGTTGGTTCTTCTTGACCTCGTCGCCGTCCTTGACGCGGATGCGGGCGCCGTAAGGAGCCTTGTGCGTCTCGCGGTCCTTGCCGTCCACGACCACGGTCACGATGACGTTGCGGCTCATGGCCACCAGGTCGCCGTGGGCCGCGACGACGGTCGGGCCGGTGACCTTGGCCGTACCGGCGTTGGTCGCCTCCATGAAGGAGGTTTCCGCCACCTGGGCCGTACCGCCGATGTGGAAGGTCCGCATCGTCAGCTGGGTGCCCGGCTCGCCGATCGACTGGGCGGCGATGACGCCGACCGCTTCGCCGATGTTGACGTTCGTGCCGCGCGCCAGGTCACGGCCGTAGCAGTGGGCGCAGATGCCAGCGTCCGCTTCGCAGGTCAGGGCCGAACGGACCTTGACCGACTGGACGCCCGCGGCCTCGACGGCCTCGGCGACTTCTTCCACCAGATAGGTGTCGGCAGGGAACAGGACGGTATCGGTGCCCGGTTCCTTGATGTCCTCCGCGGCATAGCGACCCAGGATGCGCTGACCCAGCGAGACCAGCACGTCGCCGCCTTCCATCACCGCACGCAGGGTGATGCCGCGCGTCGAGCCGCAATCCTGCTCGGTGACGATGGAGTCCTGCGCCACGTCCACCAGACGGCGGGTCAGGTAACCCGAGTTGGCGGTCTTCAGCGCGGTGTCGGCCAGACCCTTACGGGCGCCGTGGGTCGAGTTGAAGTATTCAAGGACGGTCAGGCCTTCCTTGAAGTTCGAGGTGATCGGCGTCTCGATGATCTCGCCGGACGGCTTGGCCATCAGGCCGCGCATGCCGCCCAGTTGCTTCATCTGGGCCTGCGAACCCCGGGCGCCGGAGTTGGCCATCATGAAGACCGAGTTGATGTCGGGGTTTTCACCCTCGATCAGCACGCGCGGTTGCGCGATCTCGCCCATCATGGCGTCGGCGATCCGGTCCGTGGCCTTGGACCAGGCGTCCACCACCTTGTTGTACTTCTCGCCGCGCGTGATCAGGCCGTCGGCGTACTGTTGCTCGTACTCCTCGACCTGGGTGCGGGTCTCGGCGACCAATTCGACCTTCTTGGCCGGGATCACGATGTCGTCCTTGCCGAACGAAATGCCGGCCTTGGCGGCTTCGCGGAAGCCCAGGCCCATCATCTGGTCAGCGAAGATGACCGTCGCCTTCTGACCGCAGTGGCGATAGACCACGTCGATCAGATTGCCGATTTCCTTCTTGGTCAGGTTCTTCTCGAGCAGGCGATAGCCGACGTTCGGATTACGCGGCAGCAGAGCCGCCAGCTTCATCCGGCCCGGCGTGGTGTCGATGACCTTGGTCACCTCATTGCCTTCGGCGTCCTGTTCCGTCCAGCGCGCCTTGATGCGCGTGTGCAGGGTGACGACCTTGGCGTCCAGCGCCGCATCGATCTCGCCGATGTTGGCGAACAGCTTGCCTTCGCCCGGCTCGCCGTCCTTGACCAGCGACAGATAGTACAGGCCCAGGACGATGTCCTGCGACGGCACGATGATCGGCTTGCCGTTGGCGGGCGACAGGATGTTGTTGGTCGACATCATCAGAACGCGCGCTTCCAGCTGGGCCTCGAGGCTCAGCGGGACGTGAACGGCCATCTGGTCGCCGTCGAAGTCGGCGTTGAAGGCGGTGCAGACCAGCGGGTGCAGGCGGATGGCCTTGCCTTCGATCAGCTTGGGCTCGAACGCCTGGATGCCCAGGCGGTGAAGCGTCGGCGCGCGGTTCAGCAGAACCGGGTGCTCGCGGATGACCTCGTCCAGGATATCCCAGACGGCGGGCTGCTCGCGCTCGACCATGCGCTTGGATTGCTTGACGGTGCCCGACAGGCCCTTGGCGTCCAGGCGCGCATAGATGAACGGCTTGAACAGCTCCAGCGCCATCTTCTTGGGCAGGCCGCACTCGTGCAGCTTCAGTTCCGGACCCACGGTGATGACCGAACGGCCCGAATAGTCGACGCGCTTGCCCAGCAGGTTCTGACGGAAGCGACCCTGCTTGCCCTTCAGCATGTCGGCCAGCGACTTCAGCGGACGCTTGTTGGCGCCCGTGATCACGCGACCCCGACGGCCGTTGTCGAACAGGGCGTCGACAGACTCCTGCAGCATCCGCTTTTCGTTACGGATGATGATGTCCGGCGCGCGCAGTTCCATCAGGCGCTTCAGGCGGTTGTTGCGGTTGATGACGCGGCGATACAGGTCGTTCAGGTCGGAGGTCGCGAAACGACCGCCGTCCAGCGGCACCAGCGGACGCAGTTCCGGCGGAATGACCGGCACGATCGTCAGAATCATCCACTCGGGCTTGTTGCCCGATTCCAGGAAGGCCTCGATCAGCTTCAGGCGCTTGGACGCCTTCTTGGCCTTCATTTCCGAGGGATTGTCGGCCAGCTCGGCGCGGTGCTTTTCAGCTTCCGCGTTCAGGTCGATGCCCATCAGCAGGTTGCGGACGGCCTCGGCGCCGATCTCGGCGGTGAAGCCGTCATCGCCGAACTCTTCTTGGTAGCGATAGAACTCGTCTTCCGTCAGCAGTTGGTTCTGCTTCAGCGGGGTCAGGCCCGGCTCGGTGACGATGTAGTTTTCGAAGTACAGGACGCGCTCGACGTCCTTCAGCGCCATGTCCAGCATCAGCGAGATGCGGCTGGGCAGCGACTTCAGGAACCAGATGTGGGCGACCGGCGCAGCCAGGTCGATGTGACCCATGCGCTCGCGGCGAACACGGGCCAGGGTGACTTCGACGCCGCACTTCTCGCAGATGATGCCCTTGTACTTCATGCGCTTGTACTTGCCGCACAGGCATTCGTAGTCCTTGGTCGGGCCAAAGATACGCGCGCAGAACAGGCCGTCACGCTCGGGCTTGAACGTACGGTAGTTGATGGTTTCCGGCTTCTTGATCTCGCCGAACGACCACGAACGGATCTTCTCGGGCGAGGCCAGGGCGATCTTGATCTGGTCGAAGGTCGGGGTGACCGGGACCGGGTTGAAGATGTTCAGGACTTCCTGGTTCATCTTGATTCCTTCTGCGGGGCTGACCCGCGAAAATTATTCAGAACGGAGAAAAGCGGAGGGATCGCCCTCCCCCGCCGTGGCGAGAGAGGGCTCGTGATCCAGATCAGCTGTTCCCCAGCTCCACGTTCAGACCCAGCGAACGCATTTCCTTGATGAGCACGTTGAAGCTCTCGGGAATGCCGGCCTCGAAGCTGTCGTCGCCACGGACGATGGCCTCGTAGACCTTGGTCCGGCCGGCCACGTCGTCGGACTTCACCGTCAGCATCTCCTGCAGGGTGTAGGCGGCGCCGTAAGCTTCCAGAGCCCAGACCTCCATTTCCCCGAAGCGCTGACCGCCGAACTGCGCCTTGCCGCCCAACGGCTGCTGGGTGACCAGCGAGTACGGGCCGATGGAGCGGGCGTGGATCTTGTCGTCGACCAGGTGGTGCAGCTTCAGCATGTAGATGTAGCCGACCGTGACCGGACGCTTGAACTGCTCGCCGGTTTGACCGTCGTACAGGATCGACTGGGCCGACTTGTTCAGCCCCGCCTCTTCCAGCAGACGCTCGATGTCGCCAATGTGCGCGCCGTCGAAGACCGGGGTCGCGAAGGGTACGCCCTTGGACAGGTTCTTCGCCAATTCGATCAGCTCTTCCTCATCCTGCGGCAGAGGGGTCTCCTCGCCGTAGATATGCGTCAGACGATCGATCAGCGCCTGCTTCTGACCACCCGCTTGCCAGGCTTCCAGCAGACCGGAGATCTGCTTGCCCAGACCGGCGGCGGCCCAACCCAGGTGGGTTTCGAAGATCTGGCCGATGTTCATGCGCGAAGGCACGCCCAGCGGGTTCAGAACGACGTCGACGTGCGTGCCGTCTTCCAGGTGCGGCATGTCCTCGATCGGCAGGATCTTGGAGATGACGCCCTTGTTGCCGTGACGGCCGGCCATCTTGTCGCCGGGCTGAAGCTTGCGCTTCACGGCCACGAAGACCTTGACCATCTTCATCACGCCGGGGGGCAGTTCGTCACCGCGCTGCAGCTTCTCGACCTTGTCTTCGAAACGACGGTCCAGTTGCTTGCGAGCATCCTCGAACTGGCGCTTCATCGCTTCCAGCTCGCCCATGGCCTTTTCGTCGTCCAGGGCGATCTGCCACCACAGACCACGGCTGACCTCGGCCAGCTTCTCGTCGGTCAGTTCGCCACGGCCGATGCCCTTGGGCCCCGACACGGCGTTCTTGCCCACGATCAGCGGCTTCAGGCGGCCATAGACGTTGCGCTCGAGGATCTTGAGCTCGTCGTCGCGGTCCTTGCCCAGACGTTCGATCTCGGCGCGTTCGATCGCCATGGCGCGCTCGTCCTTGTCGACGCCGTGACGGTTGAAGACGCGAACGTCGACGATCGTGCCGGCGACGCCGGGCGGCAGGCGCAGGGAGGTGTCGCGCACGTCCGAAGCCTTCTCGCCGAAGATGGCGCGCAGCAGCTTCTCTTCCGGCGTCATCGGACTTTCGCCCTTCGGCGTGACCTTGCCGACCAGAATATCGCCCGGCTGGACCTCGGCGCCGATGGCCACAATGCCCGCTTCGTCGAGGTTGCGCAGGGCTTCCTCGCCGACGTTGGGGATGTCGCGCGTGATTTCCTCAGGGCCAAGCTTCGTATCGCGGGCGGCGACTTCGAACTCTTCCAGGTGGATCGAGGTGAAGACGTCGTCGCGCACGATGCGCTCGGAGATCAGGATGGAGTCTTCGAAGTTGTAGCCGTTCCAGGGCATGAAGGCGACCAGGGCGTTGCGGCCCAGAGCCAGTTCGCCC
The DNA here is from genome assembly GCF_032067225.1 of Brevundimonas vesicularis. GTDB lineage: Bacteria > Pseudomonadota > Alphaproteobacteria > Caulobacterales > Caulobacteraceae > Brevundimonas > Brevundimonas vesicularis_F. The sequence goes on from NZ_DAMBJX010000035.1 coordinate 10,775, forward strand.
AGGTCCGTCGACGGACCGTCGGCGATGACGTCGCCGCCCTTCACCTGATCGCCCACGCGCACGATCGGGCGCTGGTTGATGCAGGTCGACTGGTTCGAACGCTGGAACTTCGACAGGCGGTAGATATCGACGCCAGAGCGGGCGGCGTCCACGTCGCCGGTGGCGCGCACGACGATCCGGGTGCCGTCGATCTGTTCGACGACGCCGTCACGACGGGCGACCACGACGGCGCCGGAGTCCACGGCCACGACCGCTTCCATGCCGGTGCCGACCAGCGGCGCGTCCGACTGCACCAGAGGCACGGCCTGACGTTGCATGTTGGCGCCCATCAGCGCGCGGTTGGCGTCGTCGTTTTCCAGGAACGGGATCAGGGCCGCAGCGACCGAAACGACCTGTTTCGGCGACACGTCCATCATGTCCACGGCGTCCTTGTTCAGGAGCTGGGATTCACCGTTGATCCGGCCGGGAACCAGGTCCTCGACGATCTGACCATTCTTCAGTTCGATGTTGGCCTGAGCGATCGTGTACTTCGACTCTTCCATGGCCGAGATGTAGACCACCTCGCCCTGGGCCTGGCCGTCCTTCACGCGACGGTACGGGCTCTCGATGAAGCCGTACTTGTTGACGCGCGCGTGGGTGGCCAGCGAGTTGATCAGGCCGATGTTCGGGCCTTCCGGCGTTTCGATCGGGCAGATGCGGCCGTAGTGGGTCGGGTGCACGTCGCGGACTTCGAAGCCCGCGCGCTCACGCGTCAGACCGCCCGGGCCAAGCGCCGACAGACGACGCTTGTGGGTGATTTCCGACAGCGGGTTCGTCTGGTCCATGAACTGCGACAGCTGCGACGAACCGAAGAACTCGCGAACCGCGGCGGCGGCCGGCTTGGCGTTGATCAGGTCGTGCGGCATGACCGTGTCGATATCGACCGAGGACATGCGCTCCTTGATTGCACGCTCCATGCGCAGCAGACCGACGCGGTACTGGTTTTCCAGCAGCTCGCCGACCGAACGGACCCGGCGGTTGCCCAGGTTATCGATGTCGTCGATCTCGCCGCGGCCGTCCTTCAGGCCGACCAGGATCTGCAGCACCTTCAGCACGTCTTCCTTGCGCAGGACGCGGATCTCGTCGGAGACCTCGGGGCTTTCCAGACGCATGTTCATCTTGACCCGGCCGACGGCCGACAGGTCGTAGCGTTCGCTGTCGAAGAACAGCGAGTTGAACATGGCCTCGGCGGCTTCCGGGGTGGGCGGCTCGCCCGGACGCATCACGCGATAGACGTCGAACAGGGCGTCCTCGCGATTGTCGTTCTTGTCCACGCGCAGGGTGTTGCGCATGTAGGCGCCGACCGTGACGTGGTCGATGTCCAGCACTTCGATGGTGGTGAAGCCGTTTTGCTCCAGCACTTCGATGGTCGGGGCGTCCAGTTCGTCGCCGGCCTCGGCGAAGATCTCGCCGGTCTCGAAGTTGACGGCGTCATTGGCCAGATACTTGGTGACCAGGGCGTCGGCGGCCAGCGACAGCGAGGTCGTCGTCTCGCCCAGCTTCTTGGCGGCGCGGGCGCTGATCTTCTGACCGGCCTGGGCGACCACTTCGCCGGTGTCGGCGTCGATCAGGTCGAACTCCGGCTTAACCCCGCGCCAGCGCTCGGCCTTGTAAGGCGTGACCCAGCCCTCGCCGCGCTTCTCGTAAGGCACGGTCTCGTAGAAGGTCTTCAGGATTTCTTCGCCGTCCATGCCCAGACCCATCAGGAAGGTCGTGGCCGGCAGCTTGCGGCGGCGGTCGATGCGCACATAGACCACGTCCTTGGCGTCGAACTCGAAGTCGAGCCACGAGCCGCGGTACGGGATCACGCGGGCGGCGAACAGCAGCTTGCCCGACGAGTGCGTCTTGCCCTTGTCGTGGTCGAAGAAGACGCCCGGCGAACGGTGCATCTGCGAGACGATCACGCGCTCGGTGCCGTTGACGATGAAGGTACCCTTGTCCGTCATGAGCGGGATGTCGCCCATGTAGACGTCCTGCTCCTTGATGTCCTTGACCGAACGGGCTCCCGTTTCCTCGTCGGTTTCGAACACGATCAGGCGCAGCTTGACCTTCAGCGGCGCCGCATAGGTCATGTCGCGCTGAATGCACTCCTCGACGTCGTATTTCGGCTCTTCGAACTCATACGAGACGTATTCCAGGATGGCGCGCTCGTTGAAGTCCTTGATCGGGAACACCGACTTGAAGACCGCCTCGATGCCCTGCTCCTTGCGGACGCCCGGACGGACCTCGCGCTGCAGGAACTGTTCGTAGGAAGCGCGCTGAACCTCGATCAGGTTCGGCATCGCGATCGCTTCGGGGATACGCCCGAAGGATTTGCGGATGCGCTTCTTGCCGGTGAACGAGGTGGCGGAAGCGATCTGACCGTTGATGGCGAGATCGTGGGCGACGTCAGTCATTCAGTGTTTCCCATGGCGCACGCCCCGGGGAAGACGTGCGTGAAATGCAGCAGCCACGGCGCGCGTTTCCGCGTCCGCAGCCAGGGTTTCGGCATCCACCCTCGGCCCGCTGCCGGGCCAGGACGCCTGAAATGGACCGGCTCCCTGGGAAGGAGCCGCGCCTTCGCTCGGTCGGAGGGCGACGGACCGGGCCTCGGCGCTTGCGCGCAGACTCATATGGAGTGTTGCGGAGCGCGCACATATACGCGCATTCGCGACGAAATAAAGGCCCCAGGGAACCTTTTCGACAGAGCCGACCAATCTCGTTGCGAGCGACGATGGGCTGATCTAGCGTCGCCTTATGACACGGATCGCCCTGCCCCTTCTCGCCGCTCTCGCCCTCTCCTCCTGCGCCACCCATCGCGAGCCGGTGACCTATGCCGAGACGGCTTCGGCCGCCGCGCGCGCCGCCGATCAGGTTAATGGCCAGGGCGCCCTGACGCCGCAGCAGGCCTGGGACGCCGGCAATACCGCCTACCTCGCCTGGAACGGCGCCCGGCACGGCTGGACCACCACCGAAAGCGGTCTGCAGTACCGCCGCGTCGGCAGGGCCCACCCCGAGGGCGCTCAGCCCGAGGCGACCGACACGGTCAAGGTCCACTATCGCGGCACCTTCATTGACGGGCGCGAGTTCGACAGTTCCTACGCCCGCAATGAACCGGCCGAGTTCCCGCTGAATCGCGTCATCAAGGGCTGGACCGAGGGCGTGGCCCTGATGCGCGTCGGGGAAATCTACGAGTTCGTCATCCCCGCCTCGCTGGGCTACGGCTCGCGCTGGGTCGGCGGCGACGAACTGCCCCCCAACTCCACCCTGCGCTTCTCGGTCGAACTGCTGGACGTCAAGCCGGGTTGAAGACTGAAACAGGACGGCTGGTAACCGCGCTCCATCCTATTTCGACACCCTGCCCCTAGCCTATTCAACCGCTTAGGCGCTCCAAACGTCATTGTTCCGGCCATAGCCGACGCCGCCTGCATCATGGGCGGCATGACCAATGACATCTCCGATCCCAATCCGAATTCGCCCGACTGGACACGGCGATCCGCCGCAACCTGGGCCGCCGCCCGTAAAGACTATCTCGCCGGAGGTTTCGCGCAGGACGTCTGCGCGCGGCACGGCCTCAGCCTGTCGACCTTCCGTTGGCGCGCCCGTACGGAAGGATGGCGCCGATCGGACCAGCCGCACGGCGCGGTTTTCGAACCGCTGGACGCCTATGAGCTGGACGCCATCGACCAGCGCCTGCCCTGCAACGCCGCCGACATGGCGCGGCTGGCCTGGGCCAATGCTTCACGGGCGATGATCGACGGCAAGCTGATCGAAGCGCGGGGCTGGTCCCGGCTGCACAAGGATCTGGAGGCCATCGCCAAGATCGACGACCATGCCGTGCGCTACTACCGGGGCATGGCCAACGACCCGAAACGACAGCACAATCTGCCCACCACGCCGCCCCTGCGTCCGATGGAGGAGGACTGATCCAAATTGCACCTCCTTGCATTTTGCACGCGTTTTCTGGGTGCAGTGCAATTTCGGATCAGCGCTGACGCTTGACGCCCCGCCCCCTGCGTCGGACTGTCGCGGCTCCCCAGTCGCTTGAAGAGTCCTCGATGATCCGTTCTTGCCTGCGCGCCGCCCCTCTCGGCCTCGCTCTTCTGCTCGTCTCGACCGCCCCGGCCGCCCTGGCGCAGCAGGCCTCGACCACGCAGCCCGCCCTGCCCGCTCCCCAACCTGCCGTTCCGGACGCGCGGGACGTCGCCTATCCCGGCGTCATCACCCTGGACGTCGACGCCACCAATTTGGCCCAGCACATCTTTGCGGTGAAGGAAACGATCCCGGTCGCCCAGGCGGGACCGATGACCCTGTTCTTCCCCGAATGGCTGCCGGGCAACCACGGCCCCGTCGGCCCCATCGCGCAGCTGGCCGGCATCGAGATCACCGCGAACGGCCAGCGGGTGCAGTGGGTGCGCGACACCCTGCATCCCTTCGCCTACCACGTGGTCGTCCCGGCCGGTGCGACCGCGCTGGACATCACCCTGCAGCACCTGTCGCCGACGACCGGCAATCAGGGCCGCATCACGATGACGCCCGAGATGCTGAACATCCAGTGGGAGAAGATGCTGCTCTATCCCGCCGGCCACTGGTCGCGGAACATCACGGTCCAGCCCACGGTCAAATTCCCGGCCGGATGGCAGTTCGGCACGGCGCTCGAGCCCGAAAGCAAGGCCGGCGACGTCCAGACGTTCAAGCCCGTCAATCTGGAAGTGCTGATCGACAGCCCGGTCTTCGCCGGCGTCCACTATCGCCAGATCGACCTCGATCCCGGCGGCCGCTCGCCCGTTCGCGCCAACATCGTCGCGGACAAGGCCGACAGCCTGAACGCGACGGACGAGCAGATCCAGATCCTGCGCAATCTGGTCGATCAGATGGACCGGCTGTATGGCGCGCGCCATTTCGACCACTACGACTTCCTGATCGCCATGACCGACAAGCTGGGCGGCATCGGGCTGGAGCATCACCGCAGTTCGGAAAACTCGGTCGATCCCGCCTTCTTCACCGGCTGGGACACGCACCTGTCCGACCGCGACCTGCTCAGCCACGAAATGAACCACTCCTGGGACGGCAAATGGCGCCGCCCCGCCGACCAGTATGTGCCCAACTTCAACAGTCCCCTGCAGAACAGCCTGCTGTGGGTCTACGAGGGCCAGACCCAGTACTATGGCCAGGTCATCGCCGCCCGCTCGGGCCTGCTGACCAAGCAACAGGCGATGGACGCCCTGGCCATGACCGCCGCGACCTTCGACACGCGCGTCGGCCGCGAATGGCGCGCGATGCAGGACACGACCAACGACCCCATCATCAGCCAGCGCCAGCCCAAGGGCTGGCTGTCGTGGCAGCGCGACGAGGACTACTATTCGGAGGGCCAGTTGATCTGGCTCGACGTCGATACGACGATCCGGGAAAAGACCGGCGGCCGGAAGTCGCTCGACGACTTCGCCCGCGCCTTCTACGGCGTCCAGGACGGCAGCTATACGCCAGCCCCCTATACGTTCGAGGATGTGGTCGCGGCCCTGAACGGCGTCGTCGCCAACGATTGGGCGACCTTCCTGCGCACCCGCCTGGACGCCGACGGCCCCGAGGCCCGCGCCCCGCTGGACGGTCTGGCGCGCGGCGGCTGGCGGCTGGCCTTCACGGACAAGCCCACCGATTATATGAAGACCCTGTACTCCGAGCTGAAACGCAACGACTTCACCTATTCGCTGGGCTTCCAGACCGGCGAGGGCAACAGGATTCGCAGCGTCCAGTGGGACGGTCTGGCCTTCAAGTCTGGCCTGGCCGCCGGGATGGAGATCGTCGCCGTCAACGGGCAGGCCGCCAGCGCCGAACGCCTGAACGAGGCCGTCACCGCGGCCAAGGATCCCTCGACGCCTATCACCCTGATCGTCAAGGACGACGAGCAATACCGCACCGTCGTCTTCGACTACCACGACGGCCTGCGCTACCCCCGCCTGGAACGCATCCCCGGCACACCTGACCGCCTGGGCGACATCCTGACGCCGCGTCGGCGCTGACGTCGCACGTCTCCTCCCGATCGGTCGCGAGAGGGAGGAGACACAACGCCGCGCTTGACGCATCGCTCCTGGCCCCCGACGGTGCGGCTTCCTCGCCGAACCGGATGACCGAATGCCGCGTACCCGCCTGACCGCCGCCTGCCTCGCCGTTCTGATGACGGCCGCCGCTTCGCCAGTTCTGGCCCAGAGTTTCCAGTCCACTCCGGTCGTCATCGATGCGACCCAGGCGCCGCTGGCCCTGCCCCGCGCCCAGCCGGCCATCCCGGCGCCCCAGGACAAGCCCTATCCGGGCGTGATCCAGTACCGCGCCGACATCACCGACCTGGACCGCCGCATCATCCGCGTCAGCCAGACCATCCCGGTCGCCGGTCCTGGCCCGCTGACCCTGCTCTATCCGAAGTTCCTGCCCGGCAACCACGCCGCCACCGGCCCGATCCAGCTGTTGTCCGGCTTGACCGTCACCGCCAATGGCCAGCGGATCGAGTGGCTGCGCGACACGCTGGACCCTTACGCCTTCCACCTCGACATCCCGGCGGGCGTGACCAGCATCGACGTGCAGTTCCAGCAGCTGACCCAGCCCGACGCCTCCAACTGGCGCGTGCTGATGACCCCGGCCATGGTCAATCTGCAGTGGGAAAAGGCCATCCTCTATCCGGCCGGCTATTTCAGCCGCCAGATCCAAGTCGCCCCGTCGGTGGTCCTGCCCGCCGGCTGGAAATACGGCACCGCCCTGACCACGGCGTCTCAGGACGGCGACATGGCGGCCTTCGCCCCGACCGACCTCTACACCCTGATCGACAGCCCCATCTTCGCGGGCGCGCACTATCGCCGCGTCGACATCGACCCCAGCGGCGAGCGCGTCCACCTGAACATCCTGGCTGACGAGGCCAAGGGTCTGGCCGCCACCGACGACCAGCTGAAACTGTTCGAGAACATGGTCCAGCAGGCCGACCGCCTGTTCGGCGCCCGTCACTTCGACAACTACGAATTCCTGTTCGCCCTGACCGATCAGATGGGCGGCATCGGGCTGGAGCATCATCGCTCGTCCGAGAACACCGGCGCGCCCGACTTCTTCACCAACTGGGCCAAGAGCGCCGGCGACAGGGGTCTGCTGCCGCACGAGTACACCCACTCCTGGAACGGCAAGTTCATGCGTCCGGCGGACGAGCTGACCGCCAACCATAACGTCCCGACCCAGAACACACTGCTATGGGTCTATGAAGGTCAGACAGAATACTGGGGCGATGTGCTGGCCGCCCGGTCGGGCCTGCATTCCAAGGACGTGGCCCTGGCCACCCTGGCCAGCGTCGCCGCCTTCTATGACAACCAGCCGGGTCGCCAGTGGCGCGCCTTGCAGGACACCAACAACCACAATCTGCTGGGCTATCGCGTGCCGGGCCAGTTCACCTCATGGATGCGCGGCACAGGCGACTACTACCGCGAAAGCCTGCTGGTCTGGCTGGACGCCGACACCCTGATCCGCGAGGGCACCAATGGCCGCAAGTCGCTGGATGATTTCGCCAAGGGCTTCTTCGGTCACGACGACGGCGAATGGGCGCCTCAGGGTTACACCTTCGAAGACGTCGTCGCGGCCCTGAACGCCGTCTATCCTCACGACTGGGCCGCCTTCCTTCGCACCCGTCTGGACGCCGTCGGTCCTGACGCCCGCGCGCCGCTGGCCGGGATCGAGCGTGGCGGCTGGCGACTGACCTACACCGACACGCCCTCGGCGGCGGAGAAGTCGGTTCAGAGCGGCTGGGCCAACGACTTCCAGTATTCGCTGGGCTTCACCCTGTCGGGTGACAAGCTGACCAACATCCGCTGGGGCGGGCCCGCCTTCGAGCAAGGCCTCGGCGCCGGCTGGAGCCTGGTCGCCGTCAACGGCAAGGCCGGCTCGGCCGAGGTCCTGCGCGACGCCGTCACGGCGGCGAAAGGGACCGACGCCCCGATCGAACTGTTGCTGAAATCCGGCGATCGCTTCCGCACGGTGGCCTTCGATTACCACGACGGCCTGCGCTACCCCCGCCTGGAGCGGATCGAGGGCGCGCCGGATCGCCTGTCCGACATCCTCGCGCCCCGCCGGCGCTGAAGGCGTCTCCTCCCCATTGGTGGGGAGGAGACACGCCGCTTACTTCAGCAACTTCAGCAACGCCTCGGCCGCCGCGTGCGACGAGCCGGGGTTCTGCCCGGTCACCAGCTTGCCGTCGGTCAGCACATAGGAGCCCCAGTCCGGCCCCTTGGAGTAGTCGCCGCCGTTGGCGGTCAGCACGTTCTCGACCAGGAACGGCACCACGTCGGTCAGGCCCACGGCCTCCTCTTCGGAGTTGGTGAAGCCGGTCACCTTTCGGCCGTTGACCAGCGGCTTGCCATCCGGCCCGTTCACCGACTTCAGCACGCCGGGCGCATGACAGACGAAGCCGGTCGGCTTGTCCGCCTTGGCGAAGGCCTCGATCAGGGCGATGGAGTCAGCGTCGTTCGCCAGATCCCACAGCGGTCCGTGGCCGCCGGGATAGAAGACGGCGTCGAAATCCTCGGCCTTCACCGACGACAGGACGACGGTCGAGGCCAGGGCGGCCTGGGCTTCAGCGTCGGCCTTGAACCGGCGCGTGTCGTCCGTCTGGGCGTCGGGGTCGTCGCTCTTGGGGTCCAACGGCGGCTGACCGCCTTTGGGCGAGGCCAGCACGATCTCCGCGCCCGCATCCTTCAGCGCGTAATAGGGCGCCGCCAGTTCTTCCAGCCAGAAGCCGGTCTTCTTGCCCGTGTCGCCGAGTTGATCGTGCGACGTCAGCACCAGCAGAATTTTCATAGGGGATGGCTCCGTCTTGGGGTGTCCACAGATGGGAAGCCGCACGGCGCCGCTCAAGACTGGCCTCGATGCCGAAAACACCCCACCCTGTCGACCTCGATCAGCGGAGACGACGTCGCATGAAGCCTTGGTTTGGTCTGTTCGCCGCCCTGATGGGCCTGATGATCTTCAGTCCGTCGGCTCAGGCGGCCGGCCCCTGCAAGGTCGGACAGGCGGGCGCGACCCAGACCGTCGCCATCGGCCGCACCGATCGCACGATGCTCATCCACCTACCCATCGGTTTTGACCCCGCGAAGCCCTCACCTCTGGTCTTCCTGCTGCACGGCAGCGGCGGCACGGGAGAGAAGATGCTGACGTCTTCCGGTCTGACTGAGGCGGCGGATCGGCACGGCTTCATCGTCGCCGCGCCCGACGCCGGCATTCCGATCGATCAAGGTTTCGTTTGGAATATCCCCGGCGTGCCGACGATCACCGGCGCTTTGCCCGCCCCTGGGGACGCCGACGATGTTGCCTATCTGACGGGGGCCATCGATTATCTGGCCGACCAGGGCTGCGTCGACGACAGCCGCATCTATGCGACGGGCCTATCGGGCGGCGGGCGGATGGCGTCGTGGCTGGGTTGCGTCGCCGCCGACCGTTTCGCCGCCATCGCCCCGGTCGTCGGCTTGCGCGCCGGCAATCCCAGAAAGGACCGCCCGGAGGAGCCGGATCCCGCCACCTGCCGCCCTTCGCGCCCCATGCCGGTCATCGCCTTCGCCGGCGACGCCGACACGACCAATCCGATCCAGGGCGGCGGCGCAGGCTACTGGAGCTACACCATGCATGCCGCCGAACAGCGCTGGGCCCAGCTGAACGGCTGCACCCAGGTGCGCGACACCCGCTGGATCGCCGACAAGGTCTATGAAGAGGGCTACGCCGCCTGCCGCGACGGCGCGGACGTGGTGGGCCGCATCACCGCCGGTGGCGGTCACAGCTGGGTCGCCGACAACGACGCCCTGTGGGCCTTCTTCGCTATGCGCAGCCGACCGCAGCGCTGAGCCCAGAGCTCCTAAACGCCGCTGCTTATTCGCCGGCGGCCTACCCCATCGGCCTCAAGCAGCGCTCCGCGCGATAGGCCAACAAAAAAGACCCGGCGGTTTCCCGCCGGGCCTTCCAATCTTCAGCAAATGCCGAAAGTCAGATCTTACTTGATCTGGACCTTGGCGCCGGCTTCCGTCAGCTTCTTGGCAACTTCGTCGGCGGCTTGCTTGGAGACGTTCTCGACGACGTTCTGCGGAGCGCCTTCGACCAGGTCCTTGGCTTCCTTCAGACCCAGGTCCGAACGGACGCCGCGGACTTCCTTGATCACGTTGATCTTCTTGTCGCCGCCGTCGACCAGGACGACGGTGAATTCGGTTTGCTCTTCGGCAGCTTCAGCCGGAGCGCCGCCGCCGGCGGCCGGAGCAGCCATGGCGACCGGAGCAGCGGCGCTGACGCCCCACTTTTCTTCCAGCAGCTTGGAGAGTTCAGCAGCTTCGAGGACGGTCAGAGCGGACAGGTCTTCGACGATCTTGGCGAGGTCAGCCATTGTCAGTTTTCCTTCGGAGGATTGGTTTTAGAGAGTGATGCAGAGATGAAAGGCTGGGCCGCTTACGCGGCTTCCTTGGTGGCGTAGGCGTTGAACACGCGAGCCAGCTGACCGGCGGGTGCTTGCAGCACGCCGGCGATACGGGTCGCAGGCGCATTGAGCAGGCCGATGAGTTGACCGCGAACCTCGTCGAGCGTCGGGAGCTTGGACAGTGCGTCCACGCCCTTTTGGTCGACGATGGTCGAGCCCATGAAGCCGCCGACGATCTTGAAGCGATCGTTGGCCTTGGCGAACTCGGTGGCGACCTTGGCGGCCGTACCGGGGTTCTCGGAATAGGCGATGCCCACGGGACCCTTGAACAGGTTGTGGTAGTCGCTGCCTTCCTCGGCTTCGAGCGCCTTCAGCGCCAGGCGGTTCTTGACCACCTTGAACGCGCCGCCTTCTTTACGAAGACGGCCACGCAGATCTTCCATTTCCGCAACGGTCAGACCCAGGTTGTGGGTCACGACCACGCTGCCGGCGTCGGCGAAAACGCCCTTGAGCGATTCGATAGACTCGGCTTTTTGAGCGCGATCCATTGCGGTCTCCAGTCTTGGTATTCGCCGCCGGGCTTATTCCCGACGACGGATTGGCCAAAGCGCGTCGCATCGCTGCGAAACGTCGGGCCGGTCGTATTGTCCGAAGGATGCGTCTGACGGCGTCCGTCCCGGAATGCGGGCTGACAGCGCAAGGTCGCGTCCCCATCTCCCCACGGCGTCAGAGGGCTCTCTGACAGTTATGGCCTGGGTGACCCCCACGCCCCGAAGTTCTCGGACAGGACCGTCAGAAGATGAACCTCCGACGGGAAGCGGCGCTCTTACAGGCGCCGTCGTTGGAAATCAACCCGGCTTAACGCCGGCTGGGCTTGGCGCCGGTCTGTTCGGCCTCGCCGCAGTCGAACCGGGCGCAATATTTGCTCTCGAACTCCTCCAGAAGGTTCGTCATCGCTGCGGTCTCGACCTCCTGTGAGGCCATGCTCAAGGATATCGTCTTGGCTGCAACAGAGCGCCCGACAGCCGTGCGATAGAATGCGATCTGAGCGACGAGTTCTTCTTCAGTGAAGACGGAGCCGTAGATTGGGGCCAAGTCATCCATGAACCGCTCGATCATTCTGCTAGCCATAGACGGCATGTTAGTGCGGACCCAAATCGCTTCTTCGCCGCCCTTCTTATCCAGTTCGCCCATCTGCGAGACCATGACGCGCTCGAACTCCTTCATGAAGTTCGGTCCGACGGACAGATCGATCAGTTCGCGCGCCAAGGCGCTGCGGCGGGCCAAGCCGGCATCCTGCGGCGCAGGCTCGACGCGCGTGACGACGACTGTTTCCGATTGAGCCGCCGTCTGCGCGTGCGCGCCTGTCGCGCTCAGACCCAGCGCCAGACCCAGCGACGCAGCTAGCGCCTGTTTGCGTGTGATGATCATGATGGCCTCCCCGCCCCCTTATCGGAAGGCTCAGGTCCGCAGGCCAGTCGAATTCGACCGACGGTTGCTCAATCTTCGAGCGGCGTGGCGTCGAAGTCGCGGATCAGCGCGGCCAGGTCGGGCTCATGAACCAGATCCGCTGCCTCGCTCAGGCTCATCCAGCGGCGCTCGCGCTGATGCGCCTCGGGCCAGGCGCCCATCTGGATCAACACTTCGAGCGGATAGACCGACACCACGCACTGGCGCACGCCGCCGTCTTTCAACCCCTTGGCATAGCGGAAGACGCCGATGGACTGGGTGTCGACATCGCCCTTCACCCCCGCCTCCTCCATCGCCTCCTGGGCGGCGGCCTCGGGGTCGCTCTTGCCGACCATCCGCCCGCCCTTGGGGATCACCCAGCGTCGCGTTTCGCGCGAGGTGATCATCAGGATGCGACGCTCGCCGTCTTCCAGCCGCCACGGCAGGGCCGCGACCTGCCGGGTCTCGGAGCGGGTGGTGCGTTTCGACCGGGCCTGCGGCACGCCTCAGCCCTCGCCCATCGCTTGAGCGGTCCTGACGATTCGTGCTGGCGCTCGCCCAATCTTCACGTCTGGTTCCAGGTCTGCCGGTCGCGGCCGCCCTCGAAACGGGATCACGACGGCTGCGTCAAGTTGTCAGACCACGGACGGTCCCATTTATTTCTCGCCGGGCGCCTTGGCCTTTGGATCGCCCAGCACGTCCTGACGATACAGCATGGTGATCAAGGTGTGCAGCACCAGCGCCAGCGGCGTGGCGAACAGCACGCCCAGCGGCCCGAACAGGGTGCCAATTCCCACTACGGCGAAGATGCCCAGCACGACGGGCAGGTTCGCGACGTTCTTCTGCACCATCGGCGTGATGAAGTTGCTCTCCAGCTGGGACACTACGACATACAGCGCCAGCGTCATCAGGGCCGTCTGCCACCCTTGCGTGGCGCCGACCAGCACAGCCGGCACGGTGGAGACAATGGGGCCGACGATCGGCACGAACTGCGCCAGTCCCGTGAGCAGACCCAGCCCCAGCGCCGACGGCACGCCGATGATGGCCAAGCCGACCCCTGTCAGCGTGCCGACCAGAACCATCGAGAACAGCTGCGCCTTCAGCCAGCCCTTCAGCGCCTTGCCACAGCTGTTCAGCACTTCGCGCATTCGCGGCCGCCGATCCATGGGCAGCATGGACAGCAGCCCTTCGCGCGACTTGGCGGGCTCGATCGCCAGGAAGACGCCTGCGACCACGACGAGGACCAAAGTGGTGAGGCCCGATGCGAAGCCCAGGGCGAACTTCTGAGCGACCTGCAACGCCTGACCGGCACGGCCGCCCAGCCCTTGTAGTTGCTCCAATAGCTGAGCGGCATAGGGTTGGGCCTGGATCCAGGACTGAACCTGCTGCCAGCCTTGCGGCACCACGGCGGACAGGGCCACGACCTGTTCGGTGATCTGGGTTCCGAACAGGGTCAATATCCCCGCCAGGACCGCGACCACGATCAGCAGCGACAGGAAGACGGCCAGCGGATCCGGCGCCTTCAGCCAGCGCACGATGGGATCGGCCAGGGCGCGCAGGATCACCGACACCACGATGGCCCCGAAGATCAGCAGCCACAGCGTCTGCAAGGTCACGATCAGCTGGACCGCGAAATAGGCCGACACCAGCACGATGGCACCGAACGCGAGCCGCCCCTTCCACGGGTCGTGGCCGCCCACACCAGGCTTGTCGCCCATTAGTTTTCCCAGTCCGAACATATCGCCCCCTTCAAGGTCGCGACTGGAACGCGGGTCGAGCGTGGCCGTTCGCCGCAGGCGATAAAAAAGTCAGTGGGCGTCGGAGGATCGCTGATCGTAGGCCATTTGCGCGGCCGCGACTTCCGGCATCCGGGTCTCGGCCCAGTCGATCATGGACTGCATCGCCGCCATCAGGGTTCGGCCCAGCGGCGTGACCGCATAGGTCACTGACACCGGCACGGTGGCCACGACAGAGCGTGACACCAGCCCGTCGCGCTCCAGCGACTTCAGCGTCTGGCTCAGCATCTTCTGCGACACCCCATCGACCCGTTGCTTCAGGGCGTTGAAGCGGATCGGCCCCTGCCCCAGCACAATCAGGATCAGGGTGCTCCACTTGTCGGCGATCCGGTCCAGCAGCTGCCGCGTCGGACAGTTCGCTGCGAACACATCGCCTCGCAGCCAGGTTTCTTGAAGGTGACCAGGTGTCTGAGAGGTGCCGTCTTGCATGGGCGCATCCCATATCGCACCTGGTATCCATTGGATACCCAAAGGAGCCTTCCATGAAAGTCGCAGTCCTCGGCGCCAGCGGTCGCGCCGGCTCGGAAATCACCAAGGAACTGGCCGCGCGCGGTCACACGGTCACCGCCGTCGCCCGCAAGCCGGAAGCGATCCCGGCCGCCACCGGCGTCACGCCTGTCGCCGGCGACGCCTCGGACGCCGCCGCGCTCGCCAATCTGATCAAGGGTTCGGACGCGGTCATCAGCGCCCTGCACTTCGATGTTCCCGCCGCGACGATCCTTGGCGCGCTGAAGACCGCCGGCGTCCCGCGCCTGCTCGTGACCGGCGGCGCCGCCAGCCTGGAGGTCGCGCCCGGCGTCCTGCTGTTCGACACACCGCAGTTTCCAGCCGAATGGAAGCCCATCGCCAAGGGCGGCCTGACCTTCCTAGACGACCTGCGTCAGGAAACGGACATCGACTGGACCTTCTTCTCCCCCGCCGCCCTGGTCGAGGAAACGCCGCGCCTGGGCCGCTATCGCACCGGGACCGACCAACTGGTCGTGGACGCCAACGGCGACAGCAAGATCGGCTTCTCTGACTACGCCATCGCCATGGTCGACGAGCTGGAAAACCCCAAGCACAGCCGCGCCCGCTTCACCGCCGCCTACTGATCCGGGCAAGAAAAAAAACGGCGGGGATCGCTCCCCGCCGTTCTTCCGTATGGCTTGTCTTTCGACTTAGGCGCCCAGCGAGGCCGGGTCGACCTTGAAGCCCGGGCCCATCGTCGAGGACAGGCTGATGCGCTTCACATAGGTGCCCTTGGCGCCCGACGGCTTGGAACGCACCAGGGCGTCCACGATGGCCTTCACGTTGGCTTCCAGGGCGTCCTGGGTGAACGAGACCTTGCCGATGCCGGCGTGGACGATGCCCGCCTTCTCGACGCGGAACTCGACGGCGCCGCCCTTGGCGTCCTTGACGGCCTGGGCCACGTTCGGGGTCACGGTGCCGACCTTGGGGTTCGGCATCAGGCCGCGCGGGCCAAGCACCTTACCCAGACGGCCGACCAGGGCCATCATGTCCGGCGACGCGATCACGCGGTCGAACTCCATGAAGCCGCCGGCGATCTTTTCGTACAGATCTTCGGCGCCAACGTGTTCGGCGCCGGCTGCGGTGGCTTCGGCAGCCTTGGCGTCCTTGGCGAAGACGGCGACGCGAACGTCACGGCCGGTGCCCGACGGCAGGTTGACGACGCCACGGACCTGTTGGTCGGCGTGACGCGGGTCGACGCCCAGGTTGACCGAGATTTCCAGCGACTCGTCGAACTTGGCCTTGGCGTTTTCCTTGGCCAGCTTGATGGCGTCGGAGAACGGCAGCAGGTCTTGGGTCACACCGGTGCGGGCCTTGAAGGCCTTGGTTTGCTTGGCCATGGTTTAGCCCTCCACCACTTCGAGGCCCATCGCGCGGGCGGAGCCTTCGATGATCTTGGCCGCCGCGTCGATGTCGTTGGCGTTCAGATCCTTCATCTTCTTTTCGGCGATCTCGCGCAGTTGCGCCTGCGTGATCTTGCCGGCGACTTCACGGCCGACCAGCTTCGAACCCGACTTCAGGCCCGTGGCCTGCTTCAGGTACCAGGTCGCCGGCGGCGTCTTGGTGATGAAGGTGAACGACTTGTCCTGATAAACGGTGATCACGGTCGGAAGCGGGGTGCCCTTGGCTTCCTTCTCGGTGCGCGCGTTGAACTCCTTGCAGAAGCCCATGATGTTCACGCCGCGCTGACCCAGAGCCGGGCCGATCGGGGGCGAAGGCGTGGCCGAGCCGGCCGGCACTTGCAGCTTGATATAGCCGAGAATCTTCTTGGCCATTGGTCTCTCCTATGAATGACCCGGCGCGAACGCAGGGCCGGTGAGCCGTGGTGCGGCATGGCTGCCTCCCACGGATTTGACGCTCCACAAGCCGAGGCTCGCCGAGCGAAGGCGCGCGTGTAACAGAGGGGGGATGGAAAGGCAAACAGAGGAAGAAGGCAGGGCTGCGTCTCAGCCCTCCCCCGCCTTGCGTCGCTCGACCAAGCCCATCAGCCGTTGAACCCGCTCAGGCGGCAAAATCTGCGTCTGGTCATAGACCGTCTCGAACACAGGAATATCGTCCGCGAACACTGCCCAGGGCATGGCGCTCTCGGTGAAGATGATCGCGTCAGGCCTGAAGGCGCCGGGTTGATCCAGCGTCCCGACCCGGACGCCGGCGCCCAGTCGCCCGAGACGGGGATAGTGGCTCCATACGGCGACGCCGCAGGATCTACAGCGCCGTATGACGTGCGGTCCGCCGCTGCCGGCCGGGACGGTGTGATCGGAGAGCTCGCCTTCGATCAGGGTCAGCCGTTCCGTCTCATAGAAAGCGTTGACCACGGAGGTGGACCCTGTCTGCCTCTGGCAGAGGCGGCAGTGGCAGTTGTTGACGAAGATCGGTTCACCCTCGACCTGATAACGCACCGCACCGCAGGCGCAGCCGCCTTCGTGGACCCTATCGACCGCCATCGCATCCTCCCCAGACACCAGAAACATCAAGCAGACGGGGGCGGAAGGCAACACGCCCCGCTCGCCTCCCCCGTGAGGGACGAGGAGACGCGACAAGAAAAAAGCCGCGTCCTTTCGGACGCGGCTTCAAATCTGAACCGGTCAGACGGCGATCAGCCCGCGACCTTCTCCACCTGGGCGTATTCCAATTCGACCGGCGTGGCGCGGCCGAAGATGGACACGGCGACGCGCAGGCGGGCGTGTTCTTCGTCCACGCTCTCGACCGAACCGTCGAAGCTGGCGAACGGGCCGTCGATGACCTTGACCTTCTCGCCGATGTCGAAGCGGATGGTGGGCTTCGGACGTTCGACGCCCTCTTCCACGGCGCCGATGATGTTCTGAACTTCACGCTCGGAGACCGGCAGGGGCTTGGTGCCGCCCGCGGCGCCCAGGAAGCCGGTGACCTTCGGCGTGTTCTTGACCAGGTGATAGGCCTGGTCGGTCATTTCCATCTTCACCAGAACATAGCCGGGGAAGAACTTGCGTTCGGAGTTTACCTTGCGACCGCGACGGATCTCGACGACGTCTTCGGTCGGAACCAAGATTTCGGAGAAGGCGTCTTCCAGGCCCTGTTGCTTGGCCTGATCACGCAGCTGCTCGGCGACCTTCTTCTCGAAGTTCGAGTAGGCGTTGACGATGTACCACTTGTGGCGCGGATTGGCGGGCTTTGCGGGCGCTGCATCGGTCATGGGCGCGTCTTTCTCAGGATCCGAGAGCGATGATGTAGCGGAAGGCGTAGCCCAGGCCAGTGTCCACGATCCAGAAGAAGATCGAGGCGATGATGACCATGATGAAGACCATCACCGAGGTGATCCAGGTCTCCTTGCGGCTGGGCCAGACGATCTTGCGGCCTTCGGCGCGCACCTGGCTCAGGAACTGGCCGGGGCTGGTGCGGGGCTTCTTGGGCTCGGGCGAATCGACCGTGATGGCGGCGGCGCCGGCCGCCTGAGGCTTGGCGCCAATCTGGGGCTTCGCGCTGCCTTGAGGCCGCTTGCCGGGAATTTTGGCCTTGGCCATCAGTTGCTCTTCACACAATTGTTCCTGTCGCCCCAGATGGGAAGTCCCATCCGGAAGCGACAGGGGGGATTGGCAGGAGTTGGGGGACTCGAACCCACGACCCCCGGTTTTGGAGACCGGTGCTCTACCAGCTGAGCTAAACTCCTAGACAACCGCGCAAACCCGAAAGGTCCGTGCGTTCGCCAGAGGGGGGCGTATGCCCGACACCGCCCGCCATTTCAAGGGCGATGTGACACTTGCGATCAGTCTTCCAGATGCGCGGCGATGGCGTCGCGCTCGTCCTCGGCCTTCACCAGTTCCTTGAAGATCAGCTTGTCGATGCGGCGGTCGTCCATATCCACGACCTCGACCTCGAATCGGCCAACCTGCAGCACTTCGCCTTCGTCCGGGACGCGCGAGATCTGGTGCAGAATCAGGCCGGCGACGGTGTGGAAGCCTTCATGCTCGCCAAAGTCCTCGCCGAGCTTGTCAGCCAGTTCGTCCAGGTCCGTCTGACCATCGACAAGCCAGCTGCCGTCGGCGCGCTGATGGATCCAGGCCTGCTCTTCGTCATGGCCCTCGTTGAAATCGCCGGCGATCATTTCCAGAATGTCGGTCGCTGTCACCACGCCTTCAAAGGCGCCGTACTCATCGACGATGAAGGCCATGTGGACCCGCGAGCCCTTCAGGATCTCCAGCGCCTTCAAAACCGAGGTCGACTGCGGAATGAAGGCCGGCTCGGCGACCAGCGGTTCGATGTCGAACTTGCCGTTGGTCAGCAGGCTGTCCAGCAGATCCTTCTTGTGAACCACGCCCAGCGGATTATCGACGTCGCTCTCGCGCGCCACCACGATCCGCGAATAGGGGCAGGTGCGAATCTCTTCGCGCAGCATCTCTTCGGGGTCGTCCAGGGCGATCCAGAACACGTCGTGGCGCGGCGTCATGGCCACCCGCACCGGACGGTCGCCCAAGCGCAGGATTTCCTCGATCATCACCTGCTCTTCGGGCTCGATCAGGCCGGCCGAGGTGCCTTCGGCCAGGATGGTCGCCACCTCTTCCTGGGTCACGTCCGAGCCATCGCGATCCTTGACGCCCAACAGCTTCAGGATGCCAGAGGTGGAGGCGGTGAGCAGCAGGACGAACGGCTTCAGCACGATCGCCAGCTTGGAGATCGGTCCGGCCATCTTGGACGCCACCGTCTCGGGGAAGATCAGCGCCAGGCGCTTGGGCACCAGTTCGCCGATGATCAGCGAGACATAGGTGATGCACACGACCACCAGGGCCGTGGCGAAGAATTCGGTATATTGAGCCAGCGCCGGGAAGGCGACTTCCAGAATGCGATCCAGTTCGCCCGCGATGGTCGCCTGACCATAGGCGCCCGCCAGAATGCCGATCAGGGTGATGCCCACCTGGACCGCGGACAGGAACTGAGTCGGTTCTTCCGACAGTTTCAGCGCCGCCCTGGCCCCCCGGTCGCCCCGTTCCGCCCTCGCCTGTAGTTTGGATTTCCGCGAGGAGACGACCGCCAATTCAGTCATGGCGAACAAGCCGTTGAGCACCACCAGGAGCAGAACGACAGCAATAGCGATGAGTAACATCTAGGGGGTTTTGGGGACCGACGCGGCGCGACAGACGGCGTCCGCAGCGCTACAATAGGGCAGGATCGCGACCAGCGCCACGTTTTCCTTTGCGCTCAGCCCGTGCGCCCGGCTTCGACCGAGCCATAAGCGCCCGAAGCCGGCCGGCCGTTGGCGTCATACTGGGTCGCACAGGCGCTCATGCCGAGCACGGTGCCGATGAAGATACCCAGTCGAATGGCGCGTCGCATTTGGTTACCGAAAGATTAACGTCCGATCCGAACGTAAATCCCGGTTTGCGGTTGCAGGCAATCGTGCTCGCCCTGGGCGCGAGCACAAAAAAGGGGGACGCCGCGAAGCGTCCCCCTTCTTCGTCTTTGATCAGACCTCGCCGATCACACCTTGATCGGCAGCGCCGTGCGGATGTGGACATCCTTCAGCTGGCGCTCCTCGGCCTCGGTCGGGGCGTTCATCAGCAGATCCTCGCCCTGCTGGTTCAGCGGGAAGGCGATGACTTCGCGGATGGCTGTCTCGCCGGCCAGCAGCATGACGATGCGGTCGATGCCGGGGGCCAGGCCGCCGTGCGGCGGCGCGCCGAAGCGGAACGCGTTCAGCATGCCGCCGAACTGCTCTTCGACCACCGAGGCGTCGTAGCCGGCGATCTCGAACGCCTTCAGCATGATCTCGGCCTTGTGGTTCCGGATCGCGCCCGAGCACAGCTCATAGCCGTTGCAGACGATGTCGTACTGATAGGCGCGGATGGTCAGTGGATCCTGGTTCTCCAGGGCCTCCAGCCCGCCCTGCGGCATCGAGAAGGGGTTGTGGCTGAAGTCGACCTTCTTCTCTTCTTCCGACCATTCGAACATGGGGAAGTCGACGATCCAGCAGAATTTGAACTGCTCTTCGTCCACCAGCTTCAACTCGGCGCCCACGCGGGTGCGGGCCAGGCCGGCGAACTTGGCGAAGGTCGCAGGCAGGCCGGCGACGAAGAAGGCGGCGTCGCCCTGCCCCAGACCCAGCGACGACATCAGGGCCTCGGTCGGTTCCTGACCCAGGTTCTTGGCGATCGGGCCGCCCCAAGCGCCCTGGTCCTCAGACCAGAAGATATAGCCCAGGCCCGGTTGGCCCTCGCCCTGCGCCCAGCTGTTCATGCGGTCGCAGAAGGCGCGCGAACCGCCCGTGGGGGCCGGAATGGCCCAGACGGCGTTCTTGTCGTCGGCGCCCAGGATCTTGGCGAACAGGCCGAACCCGCCGTCGCGGAAGTGATCCGACACCACCTGCATCTTGATCGGATTGCGCAGGTCCGGCTTGTCCGAGCCATACCAAGCCATCGACTGGGCGTAGGTCAGGCGCTCGAAGCCCTTGTGTTCGAACGTCTCGCCGAAGTCGTTGGTGAAGGTATGGACGCCGTCGATGGCCGAGACCGGCTTGCCCTCGCCGAACTCCTCGAACACGCCGTGCATCAGCGGCTCGATGGCGGCGAAGACGTCTTCTTGCGTCACGAAGCTCATCTCAACGTCGAGCTGATAGAACTCCAGCGAACGGTCGGCGCGCAGATCTTCGTCACGGAAGCACGGCGCGATCTGGAAGTAGCGATCGAAGCCCGACACCATCAG
>NZ_DAMBJX010000036.1:0-31558 GCF_032067225.1 Brevundimonas vesicularis
GATCGCGCCCTGGTGCTGGCGGCCGGCGTGCCGGAGGCGTGGCTGGACACCGCCGAGGGGGTCGGTGTGCGGGATCTGCGCACCGCCTATGGGCCGCTGACCTACGCCTACCGCAAGGAACGGCAGGGCTATGTGCTCACCCTGGGTGACGGCGCGACACCGCCGGGCGGTTTCGTTCTGCAATGGCCGGAGGGGCAGGGGCGGCCGGAGCGCGTTCGTATCGACGGCCGCTCAGCGACGTGGTCGAGTGATAAACTGGTCATTCCGGCAGGGGCGCGGCGGGTTGTTCTGAACTGAGCCTTTTTGCTTGAGGCGAAGGGGTCAGAGGCGCTTGAAGGCTTTCCCGTCCGCGCCGAACAGGTGGGCCTGTTTTGCGGGGACGTGCAGCGTCAGGCGCTCGCCCGCCTTGGCGCGGAGTTCACCCGCCAGCTGAACCGTCAGCGTGTCTGGCGTCGCCGGATGCTTCAGGTGCGCCATGGTCGTGGCGCCCAGGGTTTCGACGAACATGACCTCGGCGGTCAGCGCATCGCCGTCGCCGGTCGTGGTCAGATGCTCGGGACGGACGCCCAGGGTGACGGCATCGCCCGGCTTGGCCGAGGCGGCGTCAACCGACACCCTGATCGTCTCGCCTGCGGACGTCTTCACCGTAGCCCCAGCAGCCGAGGCTTCCACGATCTCAGCGGCCAGCAGGTTCATCTTGGGACTGCCGATGAAGCCGGCGACGAACAGGTTGGCGGGGTGTTCGTACAGCCCCATGGGCGCACCGACCTGCTCGATCCGCCCGCCGTTCAGCACCACGATCCGGTCGGCCAGGGTCATGGCCTCGACCTGGTCGTGGGTGACGTAGATCATGGTGGTCTTCAGCTCGGCGTGCAGCCGCGCGAACTCGTAGCGCATCCGAACCCGCAGGGCCGCGTCCAAGTTGGACAGGGGCTCGTCGAAGAGGAAGACCTCGGGCTCGCGCACGATGGCGCGGCCGATGGCGACGCGCTGGCGCTGGCCGCCCGACATGGCCTTGGGCTTGCGATCCAGATAGTCGGTGATGCTGAGCGCCTCGGCGGCGGCGCGGACGCGTCGGTCGATCTCGCCCTTATCCGTCTTGGCCAGCTTCAGTCCGAAAGCCATGTTCTCATAGGCCGTCATATGCGGATAGAGCGCATAGGACTGGAACACCATGGCGATGCCCCGGTCGGAGGGCGACAGGTCATTGACCACGCGGTCGCCGATCAGAACCTGGCCTGTCGTCGCCTCTTCCAGACCGGCGATGGTGCGCAGCAGGGTGGACTTGCCGCAGCCCGACGGGCCGACGAAGACCACGAACTCGTTGGCGGCGATCTCCAGATCGACGCCCTTCAGCACCTCGACGGCGCCGAACGCCTTTTTCACGTCGACCAGACGGACGTTCGCCATGCTTCCTGCTTTCCTGACCGTTTCTGTTTTGCCGCACCGTAACCGGTTACATCACAGGATCAATGGCGCACGATGTCATGCCCCCAACTGAAATTGCAAAACTGCAAAATTGAGCTTTCGCAAAATCGAAGCGCTGGATAGAAGCCGCTACCAATCGCGGGGAGCATCCGAATGACGCAACGCAACTTCTTGATGGCGACAGCCTCGATCGCTTGGCTGGCGACGGCTGGGGCCGCCCAGGCCCAGGAGGCGTCGCGTGTGGACGATGTGGTCGTCACCGGCTCCCGGATTGCGGGCGGCGAGCGGATCGCCCCGGTAGAGACCGTGGCCCGCGAAACAATCGCCGCCGGCGGCATCGCCGATGCCTCTCAACTCGTCCGGCTGGTCACGGCCAATTCGGGATCGGAGGCCCAGGTCGATCAGCTGAACCAGCCGCAGAGTTCGGGGACGGCCCAGTTCAACCTGCGCAATCTCGGCCTCGGCTCGACCTTGGTCCTGGTGGACGGACAGCGCTGGACCAACAGCGCCGTGGTGGCGACGGACGGCTCGGGCTTCGTCGATATCAACTCGCTGGTTCCGATGATCGCGCTTCAGCGGGTCGAAGTGGTCAAGGACGGCGCCTCGGCGGTCTATGGCTCGGACGCGGTGGCGGGCGTGGTCAACTTCATCGCCCGGCGGGGCGTGGAGCGCCCAGAGGTCAGCGCCAAATACGCCGTCGCCGACGGCTCGGAGGAGAGCGTGATCGAGGCCATTGGCGAGGTTCGCCTGCTGGGCGGCGTGCTGACGCTGGCGGCCTCGCATTTCCACCGTTCGGCCTTGGGCTCGGACGAGCGGGACTTCACCCAGGCCGAACGCTATGGCCGCGCCGCCTGGACGGCCGTAACCAGCTATGGCCAGCCGGGTTCCTATTTCCGACCCAGCCGCAACGGTTTTTCGCCCGACCCGGCGTGCGGCAATCCGGCGTTCGGCAGCGCCTATCTGAACTCGCCCACGGACGCCTTCTGCCGGCTGGACTATTCGGACTTCTTCGATCTGGTCCCGGAGGAGACGCGCACGCAGCTGTTCGCGGATTACCGACGACCTGTGGGCGACATGACCTTGTCGCTGCAAGGGGCGTGGTCGGCGACGAACACCATTGCGCGCCAGTCGCCGTCGCTGCCGATCCTGGCGCGGTCGCTGACGGTGCCGGCGACCCATCCCGACAATCCGTTCGGCGAGGCGGTGCTGTTCCGGGGGCGGCTGCTGGGGGCGGAGGCCGGCGCGTCGCAGGCCGAGTTCGACTATCGCACGTGGCGGCTGGCGGCCGGGCTGGATGGGCGCTTCGACAGTGGCTGGACCTGGAACCTGTCGGCGACCAGCAGCCGTCAGCACGTCGCCTATGACAAGCCCGACACCATCAGCAGCGCCTTGCAGAATGCGCTGAACGGCCTGGGCGGGGCGGGCTGCAATCCCGCGACGGGGACGCCCGGCGTCGGGGGCTGCCAGTATTTCAACCCGTTCGGCAGCGCCTATCTGGGGACCGGGACGACGAACAGCGTCGCCCTGATCGACAGCCTGATCGGCTCGACCGGCCTGCGGGGCGCGGCGACCCTGACGACGGCGGACGCCTCGACCAGCGGCGAGGCCCTGGCCTGGGCCGGCGGGTCGGTCGATGTCGCCGTGGGCGCCCAGTATCGCCGCAGCGGTTTCCGTCACGACTGGAGCGATCTGGTGAACCGGGGCGATCTGCTGACGGCGGGCGTGTCGCCGGACTTCGAGGGCGATCAGGAGGCTCTGGCCGCCTTCGCCGAAGCCCGCCTCCATCTGGGCGACCGGATCGAGGCGCAACTGGCCGGGCGCTACGAATCCTATGACGGCAACGAGGGCCGGTTCAGCCCCAAGGCCGCGATCCGGTGGGACGTCACCGACGCCCTGGCCCTGCGTGCGTCGTGGGGGCAGGGGTTCCGGGCGCCGTCGGTCTATGCCCAGTCGGGGGCGCAGGCGTCGCAGCCGTCCGTGTTCGATCGGGGGGCGTTCGTCTTCGTCAACACCCTGACCTCGGGCCGGGCCGACCTGAAGCCCGAGAAATCCGAGAGCCTCAACCTGGGCGCAGTTTGGACGCCGATCAACGGGCTGGAACTGGGCGTGGACGCCTGGCGGTTCGACTATGCCGATCAGGTGGTCAAGGAGTCGGCCCAGGCCATCATCAACCAGGCGGCGGCCGATACGGCGGCGGGGCGGACCGGCACGGAGGCGCAGAGCCGCATCACCCGCTCGGCCAGCGGCGCCCTGACCTTCGTGCAGCTTTATTTCGTCAACGCCTCGTCCATCGAGACCCAAGGGATCGACTTGTCGGCCCGCTATCGGCGCGGTCTGTGGGGCGGGGAGGCGACGGCCTCGGCGACCTGGACCTATGTGGACGCCTATGACATCCGGCTGGACGCGTCGGCCGCGAAGGTGTCGGGCGTCGGTTCGACCAACCTGAACAACATCGGCCGGTCCCTGCCGCGCAATCGCGGGGAGTTCGCCTTGGGCTGGAACAGTGGGGCGCATGCGGTGACGGCCCTGGTCCACTACACCGACGGATACGCCAACGACCGCAGCGGCATCACCGACGCCAGCATCGCCAGCCAGACGACGGTCGACCTGCTCTACAGCCGCGCGATCGGCGCTGACCTGGATCTGTCGATAGGGGTTGTCAATGTGGCCGATAAGGCCCCGCCGCTGGCGCAGTTCGCCTTGGGCTATGACCCGGTCGTGGCCGATCCGCGCGGACGGGTGGTCAGCATCGGCCTGACAAAGCGGTTCTGATCGGCGGTTGCGCGGTCAATCGGGCGGTGTATGCATCCCCTCTGGGGAGAATCCGATGACCGACGGCGAGACCACGCGCAAGCAGGCGTTCAAGGATGCATCGGAGGATATGCTGGGCTTCGGCGGCGCCGAGGTCCGCACCGGGCGCGACCTGTTGGTGCGCCCGCGTCTGGTGTTGCAGGCCTGGATGATCGAGGGGCCGACCGGGGGCGGTCGTTACGCCAAGCCGTTGAAGCTGTATCTGGCGCTGAACGCGATCCTGATGCTGATCGTGTTTTTGCGCGGGGGCTTGAGTTTCTACCTGGAAGGCATGCCGGCTGACGTATTGAACCCCCTGCTTCAGGAAGCGGGCAAGTCGCGCGACGCCTTCATGTCCGACGCCGACGGCTGGATGTCGTTGGTGGCCGTGCCGATCATGGCGCCGCTCTATGCCCTGGCGGCCATGCCGCTGTTTCGCCTGTGGGACGCCGAGGACCTGGGCCTGAGATGCGGATTCCGCGCGGCCTTCGCCTATCTGAACGCCTGGACCGTGCCGATGCTGCCGCTGGCCTGGTTCATGTTCAGCCCCGGCCCGCTGGCTGCGGCGTGCAGCCTTTTGACGCTGATGCTGGGCATCGTGGCCTTCATGCGGATGGGGCGGGGACGGTGGTATCGGGGCGTGGTCCCCGGCCTGGCCAAGGGCCTGATCGTGATGACGGCCATCGGTCTGTCCAGCGTCGTTGCGACCTTTATCGTGATGGTCATCGGCGTCTTCGCCGGGTTCGCGGCCTAGACGGTCGCCTGACAAAAACACCGTCTAATTCGTCAAATTCGTCTGAAATCAGCGAAAGAGCGAAATTGCACGGCGCCAACAAAAAGCGTGCAAAGTGCAAGGTGGTGCAAGTCGTGAGCGCTGCTGTTTTCAAAGACCCGTCAACATCATAATCCCGTTCGGGGACACGTAAGGTCGATTGACGAAGGCTGTCTCTAAGCGCCCGATACTAAAGGGGATTTGTCGGCGAACAATGACGGCAAGGCTGCGCCTTTGTGCGTGGATCGGTCGTCGGCCCACTTCTGTCTCGAAACCTCATTTTCGGTAGTTGCCTTGTCGACAGGGGCGCGAGCGAGGGCGACAGTGTTCGTCGAAGCCTCAAACGGTCCGCCAATGTCTCTGCGTTTACAGGCCGCTCAGGTCGCTTGGCTGAATACGAAGCTGACCCTCGATTTCATCGCCGCATCCCGCACCTGGATCGACGAGGATTTGATATCCGCTCTGCTGACGGCGGGCGTCGTGGATGCAAACGTCAGAGGCGCCGACGACGAAGGTGCGGCACGTGACTTTTCCATTGGAGCCGGCATTTTGCCGAACGCTCTGCGGCGGCCTGTGAATGCAATCAGCATCGCCATGTCCCTGGGCGTGCCGCGCGAGAGCGCACGCACCAAACTGGCGGGATTGGTGGAGCGGGGCGTGCTGGTGCGGACCGATGGCGGCTTCGTCTTGCGCGCCGAGGTGTCGCAGTCGAAACCGTTCAAGTCCGCGATGGAAGCCTTCCTTCTGGCCACGGTGGAGTTTGTCGATGGGCTGGCGATGCTGAACGCATGCGGCGCCCGCGACGGCGACCGGGTCGTCACGCCCGCCTGGCCAGTCGCAGGCTTGGCGACACGGCTGATGACGGCGCACGTCCTGAAAGGCATCCAGCACGCCCGATCGCTGAAGCCCGAAATCAGCCTGACGACGCACTACGTCCTGCTTTGGCTGTCGCATCTCACCGGAAGCGCCTTGCGGGTTGTTCAGGAGCCGGACGCCGGCCGTCTTGGCCCCCTGAACCCGCCGTTCGGGCCGGTGAGCGTGATCGATGTCGCCAAGGCCGCCAGAATGGACGATGAAACGGTTCGCAGGCACCTGGGTCAGCTTGAAAAGGCAGGCTTGGTCATCCGGGTCGCGGGCAAGAGAGACATCAATCTGCCGGATCAGACCCTGGTCGCGAACTGGCTCGATTTCCAAAGCCGGACGATCCTCGGCACGCAGCAGCTGGTGCGCAAACTCTATGTCGCGGGCGTGATCGTCGATCGGCCAAGCGAAACCATTCGATTGTTCTGAACGACGATGATGAGGTTCGCATCACAGATTGATGCTGGGGCTGCATTCGTCGGTTGCTCGGCGAATGCCGTCGTCAACAGGGGCCGCACCGATGCCAGCCCTTATTGATGCGTTCGACTGGGCGACGACGCCCCTGGGGCCAAAGCGCGATTGGTCGCCCGCGCTGAGCATTACCTATGACATGATGATGGGAATGGGTTTCGCGGCCAGCGTCATGTGGGGCCCGGAGCGCACCTTGTTCTACAACGGCGCCTATATTCCGCTGCTCGGACAAAAGCACCCGAGCGCCCTGGGCCGTCCGATGGATCAGGTCTGGCATGAGGTGTGGGACGATTTGCGCCCTCTGACGGAGCGCGCGCTGGCAGGCGAAACCGTTTTTCTGGAAGACCTGCCGCTGACGATGGTTCGAAACGGCTATTCGGAAGACACCTGCTGGGTGCTGTCCTACAGCCCCGTGCGGGACGGCGACGCGATCGTCGGCATTCTCAATATCGCCATCGAAACGACCGAGCGGGTGCGGGGCGAGCAACACCGGCAGATGCTGGTCGACGAATGCGGCCACCGGGTGAAGAACACGCTCGCCCTGGTTCAAGCGGTCGCCCGCAGCACCTTGTCGGGCGTCGATCGGGATGTGCTGGAGCGTTTCGACGAGCGACTGAACGCCATCGCCAAGACCCAGCAGACGCTGGATGAAAAGGCGTGGAATGGCGGCGACCTCGGTGAGATTGTTCGCGACGCGGTCGGTAATCTGGTGCGCAGGCCGGTTTCCATCTCGGGGCCGTCGGTGCACCTGTCGCCGCGTGTGGCGCAGACGGTCGCCTTGATCATCCACGAGCTGACGACGAACGCGTTCAAGCATGGCGCGCTGGCCAAGCCTGGCGGCCGCGTCTCGGTCGATTGGCGGCTGGATGAGGGTGAACTCGTTCTGACGTGGATCGAAGGCGGGGGCGCGCCGGCCCATCCGCCGCTCAAGACCGGCTTTGGCGTCAAACTGCTCGCGAGAGGCCTGCTGGGGTGCGGCGGCGCGGATCTTCGTTACGGCGTAGAGGGGTTTTCGGCGACGTTTACAGCGACTGCGTCGCGTCTGACCGACAGTTGACGATGCTCGGCGAGGGGGCGAAAGCGGCTGCATCCGCTTGATCCAAGACCTTCGAGAGCCCCATGACCTACACCCTCTACGGCATTCCCAACTGCGACACGGTGAAGAAGGCCCGGGTCTGGCTGGAGCAGCAGGGGGTCGACTATGTCTTCCACGACTACAAGAAGGCCGGAGTGGATGCGGGGCGGCTGGGCCAGTGGGTCGACGAGCACGGGTGGGAGACGGTGCTGAACCGGGGCGGCACAACGTTCAAAAAGCTGCCCGAAGCCGACAGGGCGGACATCGACAAGGCGAAGGCGATCGCGCTGATGACGGCCCAGCCGTCGATGATCAAACGGCCGGTGCTGGATCTGGGGGGTCGGCGGCTGGTGGGGTTCAAGCCCGAGGCCTACGCCTCAGCGCTTACCTGAGCCGGACGGTCGCGGCGACGCCGAAGTGGTCGGACGGGTATTCGCCGTTGGTCGGCGTATCGCCGAAGCGGCGGGCCTCGCCGGCGATGAAGGCGGCCTGTTCGACGAAGATATGGTCGATGACACGCTCGGGGTGACCCTTGGCCGGGTTCAAGGTGGTCGTGACCGCGCCGCAGGGCAGGGCGCTGAAGAAGCGGGGGCCCGTCAGGGTCGCCAGGCCAGAATCCTCCTGCGTCGCATTGAAGTCGCCCATGACGATCAGGGGCGTGCCGTCCTGCGGCAGCCAGCCGAGCAGGGATGCGACCTGGCGGGCGCGGACCGGGCCGGCGTCCTGTTGCCACGCCAGATGGGTGACGACGACATCGACCGGGCGACCCTGGACCGCGACGCGAAGCCGAAGCGCGGTGCGGAAATCGTCGAGCGGCTCAAGCCTGGTCGAGGCCTCGGTCAGAACCGGCAGGCGGGTCAGCAGGGCGTTGCCATAGCGACGCGGGGCGCCCTCGGCGTCGGTCGAGACGAAGGCGACATGATAGCCGCCCAGCTCGCGCGCCAGCATCCGGGCCTGGTTCTCCAGCCCGACATTGGCGTCCTCCAGCACCTCCTGGAGGGCGATGACGTCGGCGTCCTGGGCCTTCAGCGCAGCGACCAGCAACGGGCGGCGGGCGGCCCAGTCGCCCATATTGTGCCAGATGTTGAAGGTGACGAGCTTCAGCTCGGTGGGCGTCTTAGACTTTGGGGCCGTGGCGCAACCTGCCAGCGGCGCGAGGGCGGCAGCGGCCAGCAGGGTGCGACGGTGGATCATCTCGGCCTCAGCCCTCGACGTCCGTCGAGGGGCGGTCGTGGCCGTCGGCGCTTTCGGTGACCCATTCGCCGGCGGCGGTCTCGTATTCGATCGCTGCGGTCTGGTCCGGCACGCGCTGCTCGCGCGCGACGCGCACGGCGGCGGCCTTAGCGTCGTCGTGGGTGGCGAAGGTCTCGGAATAGGTGTCGCCGGACTTGTAGGCCCAGCCGCCGTCATGCTCGACGATGCGATAGGTGACATGGGCCATGGGACGCGCTCCTGAGATTGATGAAACCGGACCCTAGACCGAACCGGCGGCGGCCGAAACGGCGACCTTACGAAGATTTCACGCAACGACGCGCATCCGTTGAGGCGTCGGCCAGCCTCTTGTGATCAGAAGGCCGCCGCATCAGGCTGCTGCAACGGTTCAAGGGATACTCGACATGGAAGACTTCATTCCGATCTTCGCCATCTTCGCCGTCTTCGGCACGATTACGGCCATCGTCTTCGGCCCCACCTTCCTGAAATACCGCGAAAAGCGCGACATGCAGGAGACCGTGCGTCTCGCCGTCGACAAGGGTCAGGAGCTGCCGCCCGAACTGCTCGATGTGATGACCAAGGATGTGCAGAAGGGGCTGCCGTCGCGCAGCAAGGACATTCGCAAGGGCGTGCTCAGCCTGGCGAGCGGCATCGGCATCGCCGGGTTCGGCATCGTCGTTCAGGGCACGACGCACGTCTGGGGCGGCAATGGCCAGGGCGCGTTGCTGGGCATCGCCTGTATTCCCGCAGCCATCGGCGTCGCCTTCATCATCCTGGGCTTCTTCAACCCGAACAAAGACTGACGTCCGCCGGAAGGGGGAAACGTCATGGTCAAATCATTGAGAGACTTCCACGATGTCGAGCTGGCCGCCCAGGCGGCGGCCGGCGGTCGGCGGGAGTATGGCGAGCTGGTGCGTCGGCACGGGTCGGCCGTGCGGGGGCTGCTGCGCCGGATGGGGGCGACGCCGTCCCTGTCCGACGACGTGGCGCAGGACGCCTTTCTGCAAGGGTTTCAGCGGTGCGCGGAGTTTCGCGGGCAGGGGACGTTTGCGGGCTGGATCAAGAAGATCGCCGCGCGGCTCTATCTGAAGCGGGTGGCCAAGGAGGCGCGCTACGTCGCCGAGATCGAGGCTGATCAGGCGGATGTGGCCGTCGACCGCGGCGGTCTGATGGACCTGGACGAGGCGTTGAAGACGCTCAGCGAGACCGAGCGTGTCTGCGTCTCCCTGTGCCACGGCGCGGGGATGTCGCATCCGGAAATCGCGGCAGCCATGAATTTGCCGCTTGGCACGGTGAAATCGCATGTCAAACGTGGTCTGGATAAACTCCGTGCGCGGCTTCAACCGGCGCACGGCTCAGGCGGGAGGTCGGTCCATGTCGGCTGACGAATTCGATCCGATGATCGAAAGGCTGTTCGCCCAGGCGCCGAGCCTGCCGGACGAGGCTCTGTTCCTGGCGACGGTGCAAGCGCGCATGGAGACGCGGTCGCGTTGGCGCGCCCTGACCCTGACGGCGGCAGGACTGATCGGCGGCGTGCTGGCGGTGCGTGAGGGGGTGAACATCAACTTCACCGCCGACGGCGATACGACCTTGGCGCAAGGTCTCAGGGCCGCAGCCGCCACGGCGCAGGGTGCGGCGCAATCAGGCCTGGACGGATTAGGCCTTCAAGGTCTCGGCGTCGGGTCGCTGGATGTGATGAACGGCTCGGGCATGATGGCCTTCTGGATCGTCGCCGGCGCCCTGGTCGCCCTGATGGCGGCGGGCGTGGCGAAGCTGTCGCAGGACGTGTGAGCGCGGCTGCAAGGGTGACACCGGCGGGGCAGGGGCCTATCTGACCCCTTCACGTCAGGAGGCCCGGCGATGTCCGTCCACACCCAAGAGAGCGTCAAACGCATCACCGTGCCCGATATCGCGGGGCGCAAGGGCGGCGAGCCCATCGTCTGCCTGACGGCCTATGACGCGCCGATGGCGGCCCTGCTGGATCCGCACTGCGATGTGCTCCTGGTCGGCGACAGCCTGGGGATGGCGGTTCACGGCCTGCCCAATACCGTGGGTGTCACACTGGAGATGATGATCCTGCACGGGCAGGCCGTCATGCGCGGCGCCAAGCGAGCCATGGTGGTCGTGGACATGCCGTTCGGCTCCTACGAGGGCGGCAAGGAGGTCGCCTACGCCAACTGCGTGCGGGTGATGAAGGAGACGGGCGCCCAGGCGGTGAAGCTGGAGACCAGCATCGAAATGGCCGAGATCGTCGCCTTCCTGGTCAAGCGCGGCATTCCGGTCATGGGCCATGTCGGCCTGCGCCCCCAGGCGATCCTGGCCGAAGGCGGGTTCAAGGCCAAGGGCCGGACCGAGAGCGAGCGCGACCGGGTGCTGGCCGAGGCCAAGGCCGTCGCCGAGGCCGGCGCCTTCTGCATCGTTATCGAGGGCGTCGCCGAATCGCTGGCGCGCGAGATCACCGAGACGATCGACGCGCCCACCATCGGCATCGGCGCCTCGGCCGCCTGCGACGGTCAGGTGCTGGTGGTCAACGACATGCTCGGCATGTTCGACTGGACGCCGAAGTTCGTGCGCAAATACGCCGATCTGCGCACCGAGATCGACCGCGCGGCCGCCGCTTTCGCCAGTGATGTGAAAACCCGCCGTTTTCCTGCCGAAGTCGAGACCTACTTCTCGAAAAAGCCGGCTTCGCAGTAACGGACGACGTTGCGGGCGGGGAGCCGACCTTCTAGGGTCCGCGCCGGTTTGCATTTCGCGATTTTGGGGCGACGTTTCAGTGGTTGATGTCTTCGAGCAGGTCGAGGAGGAGCTTCGCTCCGACAAGTTGAAGCGCCTGGCCAAGACCTGGCTGCCCGTTTTCGGCGTGGTGCTGGTCGTCGCCCTGATCGGCGCCCTGGGCTGGTGGGGCTGGGACAGCCTGAACTCCAACAAGGCCGCCAAGGCCGCCGAGGCCTATGATCGCGGCATGGAGGCCCTGCGCGCCGACAAGCCGATGGACGCCCGCGCCGCCTTCGAGGAAGCGATCAAGGAAGGCAACGGCGCCTATAAGGTCCTGGCCCTGCAGCAGCAGGCCGGCCTGGCCGTCAGCGCCAACAAGTTCCCCGAGGCTGTCCGCCTGTTCGACGAAGCCGCCAAGGCGTCCAGCGATCCGATCCTGTCGGACCCGCCCGCCTTGAAAGCCGCCTTCCTGATCATGGACACCGCGCCGCTGGCCGAGATCGAAAAGCGCCTGACGCCGCTGGCCGAAGACAAGCGCCCGCTGCACGCCTTCGCCCAGGAAGCCCTGGCCCTGGCGCGCCTGCAACGCGGCAAGACCAAGGAGGCGCGTGAGGCCTTCGTGCTGCTGCAACTGGGTCAGGACGTGCCGGACTCGATCCGTCAGCGCGCCCAGATCGCCGTGGAATCCATCGACGCCGGCACCGCAGCCGCCATCAAGCCCATCATCGACGCCGCCGCCAAGGCGACCCCGCCGGCCGCTGGCGCTGCGAACGCGATGACGCCCTCGGCCGCCCAGGCTGCTCCGGCCCAGGCTGCTCCGGCCCAAGCTGCCCCGGCTCAGGCCGCACCCGCTCAGGCGGCTCCCGCCGCCGCGCCGGCCGCCCAATAGTGACGACCCCTTACAGGACGCCCCCGATGAACCGAGTTCTGAAAGTCGCGCTGATCTGCGGCGTCGCCGCAACGATGGCGTCCTGCGGCACCGTGCGCCGCAACCTGCCGTTCGGTCTGGGCGGCGGCAAGGAAGACGCCGGCGCGACCGCCTCGGCCGGCCAGCGCATCTCGGTGCTGGAGTTCGAACAGAGCCTGTCGCCGTCGGCCGCCCTGTCGGGTCGGGACTTCTTCCTGCCGGGTCCGCAGGCCGTGACGGCCTGGACGCAGCCGGGCGGCACGTCCGAGAACCTGGTCGAGCATGTCATCGCGGCGCCGAACTTCCAGATCGCGTGGAAGCGGGGCGTCGGCTCGGGATCGGCTCACGTCGGCAACGTCATGGCCCCGATCGTGGCCGCCGACGGCAAGATCTTCGTGCTGGACGGCGAATCGACCGTTTCGGCGGTTTCGGCCGACACCGGCGCGATCCTGTGGAAGGCCAACGTCAAGAACGCCGATCGTGACCGCAACGGCGGCTTCGGCGGCGGCGTCGCCGTCGGCGGCGGCAAGGTCTTCGTCTCGTCCGGCTATCGTTCGATGACGGCGCTGGACGCCAATACCGGCGCGGTGGTCTGGACCCAGCAGGTGGATGCCCCGATCCACGGCGCCCCGACCGTTTCGGGCAACCGGGTCTTCGTCGTGGACGTGGACAGCCAGCTGTTCGCCTTCGACGCCAACACCGGCGCCCAGGACTGGACCTATCGCGGCATCGCCGAGCCGGCGCGCGTCATGCGCGCCTCCAGCCCCGCCGTCAGCGGCACGACCGTCGTCGCCCCGTTCGCCTCGGGCCAGCTGGTCGCGCTGAGCGCCCTGAACGGCCAGGCGGTGTGGGAAGAGACCCTGTCGCGCACCAGCCGCACCAGCGCCCTGTCTGAGGTTCGAGACGTGGCGGGCCGTCCGGTCATCAGCCGCGGCATGGTCTATGGCGTCAGCCACTCGGGCGTGATGTCGGCGCTGGACCTGCGTTCGGGTCAGCCCAAGTGGCAACTGCCGGTGACGGGCGTGAACGCGCCCCTGCCGGTCGGAGACGCCGTCTTCGTGGTGTCCAAGTCGGGTCAACTGATCACGGCCAACCGTGACACGGGCCAGATCTATTGGACGCGCGAACTGAACGAGGGCCGCGAGCGCCGCGAGGGCGGTTTCCTGACCTTCGGCCGTCGCACCATCCGCCCGCAATGGTCGGGACCGCTGCTGGCCTCCAACCGTCTGGTGATGGTCAACTCGTTCGGCGAGGCCGTCGCCTTCGATCCGAAGACCGGCGCCGCGCAAACGACGCTGAAGCTGGGCGCGCCCGCCTATATCGCGCCCGCAGCCTATAACGGCGCCCTGTACGTGCTGACCGACAACGGTCAACTGATCTGCATCCGCTGATTTTCAGCCCGAACTAAGCTAGAAGGCCGACATGGCTCTGAAGGTCGCCATCGTCGGCCGCCCCAATGTGGGCAAATCGACACTGTTCAACCGCCTCGTCGGCAAGCGCCTGGCGCTCGTTGACGATCGCCCCGGCGTGACCCGCGACCGGCGATACGCCGACGGCAACATCGGCGACATGGACCTGACGCTGATCGACACGGCGGGATACGAGGACGTCACCGACGACAGCCTGGAAGCCCGGATGCGCGAGCAGACCGAGGCCGCGCTGGACGACGCCGAACTGGTCATGTTCATGATGGACGCCCGCGAGGGCGTAACGTCGCTGGACCGGATCTTCGCCGAGCGCCTGCGCCGGGTGCACAAGCCGATCATCCTGTTGGCCAACAAGTCCGAGAGCCGCGAAAGCGGCGGCGGCGTCGGCGAGGCGCACGCCCTGGGCTTTGGCGAACCCGTCGCCATCTCGGCCGAGCACGGCGAAGGGATGGCCGATCTGTACGCCGCCATCGTTGCGGCCTCACAGGACATCTTCGTCGAGGAGATCGACGAGCCGGACAAGCCGATCCGCATCGCCGTCATCGGCCGGCCGAACGCCGGCAAGTCCACCCTGATCAACCGTCTGATCGGCGACGACCGCCTGCTGACCGGGCCGGAAGCGGGCATCACCCGCGACTCCATCTCGGTCGACTGGCAGTTCGAGGGCAAGAACATCCGTCTGGTCGATACGGCCGGGATGCGTCGCAAGGCGCGGGTGCAGGAGAAGCTGGAAAAGCTGTCGGTCGCCGACACCATCCGGGCCATCACCTTCGCCGAAGTCGTCATCCTGATGATGGACAAGGACGACGCCTTCGACACCCAGGACCTGCAACTGGCCGATCTTGTCGAGCGCGAGGGCCGCGCCCTGGTCTATGTCGCGTCGAAGTGGGACCTGGAAGACGAGCCCCAGTCCCGCATGGCCAAGCTGAAGGGCATGGCCGAGGACAAGCTGCCGCAACTGAAGGGTTCGCCCTTCGTGGCCCTGTCGTCGCACAGCGGGCGCGGCGTCGAGCGGCTGATGCCGGCGGTGCTTCAGGCCTATGACACCTGGTCGGTCAAGGTGAAGACCAAGGACCTGAACACCTGGCTGTCCATGGCGACCCAGCGTCACCCGCCCCCCGCCGTGGACGGCAAGCGGATCAAGCCGAAATACATCGCCCAAACCAAAGCCCGCCCGCCGACCTTCGTGCTGATGGCCAACCGCGCCGAGTCGATGCCGGAGCATTACAAACGCTATCTGGTCAACTCGATCCGCGAGAGTTTCGACCTGCCGGGCACGCCGATCCGCCTGAACGTCAAGTCCAGCGGTGTGAACCCCTATGCCGAGGGCGGCGCCAAGTCCGGGCCGGAGCGCTACAAGGGCGACGCCAAGACCGCGCCGCGCCGGGTCAAGAAGGCCGAGAAAGAAGAGGCCCTGTCCAAACTGCCCGGCAAGGCGCTGGAGCAGAAGAAGACCCGCAAGGCCCAGCCCAAGATTCTGGGCGGGCTGAAATCCAGCGCCTCGAAGAAGGCTGGTTCGTCGGTGGCGGTTCAGAAGGGCGCGCGCGGCGGCGCCCGCCAGGTGTCGCGTTCGGGCCGGATTCGCACGGGACAAAAGGGCGGCGCCAAGAAGTGACGGCGTGAGCGAGGCCGAGAGCGCGCTTCCCGCCCGGCCCACCTCGCGTTGGCTGATCCTGGACGGGCAGGGGCGGGTGCTGCTGTTTCACTTCGTGTTTTCCAAAGGACCGCTCGCCGGCACAGCCTTCTGGGCGACGCCCGGCGGCGGGTGCGAGACTGGCGAGACCTTCGAGGACGCCGCGCGCCGCGAACTGTTCGAGGAGACGGGGCTGGTCGTCGAAGACCCCGGCCCGCAGGTCGCCCAGGTCCGCGTCAGCTTCCGCCTGCCCGACGGCCGAATGGCGGATGTGGATCAGAGGTTCTTCCTGCTGCGCACCGAGGCGTTCGACCTGTCTTCCGCAGGCTGGACCGTGGAAGAACAGGGGGTTCTGGTCGATCACCGCTGGTGGAGCCTCGACGACATTCGCGCCTCGGCCGAGACGATCTGGCCGGCGGAACTGGCGGATATCCTCGATACGCTCTGAGGCTCAGCCCATCATCAGGCTTTCGCGCATGCGGGCCGCGTCGCGGCCCGGCGGCAGGCCGAACTGACGGGCGTATTCGCGACTGAACTGGGACGGGCTGTCATAGCCGACGGCGAAGCCGGTCTCGGCTGCGCCCTCGACGCCCGTCAACAGCCGGGCGCGGGCTTCGCGCAACCGCAACTGCTTGTGGAACTGCAAGGGGCTCATGGTCGTCACGGTGCGGAAATGTCGGTGGAACGTCGACAGGCTCATGCCCGCCATGTCCGCCAGAGTCTCTAGTTTGACCGGTTCGGCGTAGTGAGCGCGGAGCCAGTTGATGGCGCGACTGACGCCTGACAGGCGGCTTTCGGCCGAGCCGATCTGGCGCACGGTCGCGGCGTGCCGGCTGTGGAGCAGGCGCCAGATCAGTTCGCGTTCGATCATCGGCGTCATGACGGCGATTTCCTCGGGCCGGTCCAGAAGGCGCAGCAGGCGCGCCATGGGCTCCAACAGTTCGTCCTCCAGCGGTGTTACATGGATGCCGGTCGGCGGCGGCTGATCCGAGGGGGCGGGGACGTCGATCTCCAGCATCAGGCCGGCGATGGCGGCGGGGTCGAGGTCGAAGCTGAGGGCGCGATACGGCGCCTCGATGATGCTGCCACACACCGGCAGTTCGGCCGACACCACCAGGCAATCGCCGGCCTGATAGGAATAGACGGTCTCGCCGAGGATCGTCTGTTTGGCGCCGCACACCACCAGGCACAGCATGGGATCATAGGCGACGGGGACCAGCCGGGTCTGTGCGTTGCTGCCATAGAGGCGCAGCCGCGGCACGGTCGATCGCGACAGATCAGGCGGCGCGTGACGCGCAACGATGTCGCTCATTTCGGGCAAGAGGCTCATGGCGGCATTCAGCGCCGGTCACCGGCTATTCGCAAGCGGGCGAGGGCGGTTTGACAGGATCGTGCAAGCCTTCGACCAGATCGCCCTAACGTCGTCGACCTGAAACCGCGTCTTCTGCGTCCGGTCAGGCAGAGGAGATTTCCCATGACAACAACCCATCAAAAGACCTGGCTCATCACCGGTGCGGCGCGCGGCCTTGGCGCCGGGATCGCACGCGCGGCGCTGGACGCGGGCGACCGCGTCGTCGTCGCAGGTCGAAACCGCGACGCCCTGATCAAGGCCTTCGGACCGGATAGCGACACGGTGCTGAGCCTGACGTTGGACGTCACCGACACCGCCGCCATCGCCGCCGCGGTCGAAGCCGTCATGGCGCGGTTCGGCCGCATCGATGTTCTGGTGAACAACGCCGGTTATGGCCACCTCGGCATCTTCGAGGAGACCCGCGCACAGGATGCGCGCACCCAGTTCGACACCAATGTCTTCGGTCTGTTCGACATGACGCGCGCGGTGCTGCCGATCATGCGCGCGCAGAGGTCTGGTCATGTCTTCAACATCTCGTCGATCGGCGGCCTGATGGGCGGTGAGAGCGGCGCGATCTATTGCGCGTCCAAGTTCGCGGTCGAAGGCTTCAGTGAATCCGTCGCGCAAGAGGTGCGTCCGTTCGGCATCCATCTGACCATCGTCGAACCGGGTTTCTTCCGCACCGACTTCCTCGACGCCTCGTCGATCCGATACGGCGATAATTCCATCGCCGACTATGCCGAAGCGTCGCGCGCCATCCGCGCCTTCTACGACGCGCGCAGCCATAATCAGGCGGGCGATCCTGCGAAGTTGGGTCAGGCCCTGGTCGTCTTGGCGAATGCGGAAAACCCGCCGGTGCGATGGTCGGCGGGCACGGACGCCATCGGCGTGGTCGAGATGAAGGCGGACAGCCTGAAGGCCGAACTGGAGGCCTGGCGCGATCTTTCAGCCTCAACCGACGGCGACTTCACCTTCCTCGAAGAGCCAAGGCTAGGCGGCGCCTGGGGCTGATCCCAGCCTAGACCAGCGCTTCCGTCGTCGGTCCGGCCGCCCAATCGCGGAAGCGGATCGTCAGCGGGGGCGTGGCGTCGGGGCGGGCCAGATCGACCACCAAGGGGCCGATCTCGGAGGGGTTGGGCAGGACGGACGGGTCTTCGCCCGGATAGGCCTGGGCGCGCATGGCGGTGCGCATGCGGCCGGGATCGACGATGCTGACGCGGACGGGCGTGCTCTCGATCTCGTCGGCCCAGGCCTTCACCAAGGCCTCGGCGCCCGCCTTGGTCGCGGCGTACATGCCCCAGAAGGCCTTGGGCGCGCTGGCGACGCTGGTGGTGAAGTGGATGGCGCGGCCGGCGTCCGAGGCGCGCAACAGAGGCTCGAGCGAGCGGATCAGGCGATAGACGGCGGTGAAGTTGGTTTTCTCGACCTTGGCGAACTCGCGCGGGTCGGCGTGTGACACCGGCGTCAGGCCCGAGGGGCCCATGGTGGCGGCGCAATGGACCCAGATGTCCAGCTTCTTGAACCGTTCGAAGATGGCGCCGCCCAGCCGGTCGATGGCCCCGCCGTCCACCAGATCGAACGGAATCAGGGTCGCATGGCGGCCGGTGGCGGCGAAGATGGCGTCGTCCAGTTCTTCCAGACCGCCTTGTGTGCGCGCTGTCGCGATGACGTGGGCGCCGGCCTTGGCCAGGGCCAGGGCGCTCTCATAACCGATGCCGCGCGAAGCGCCGACGACGAGGGCGATACGGTCGTTCAGGGGGAGGGCGTCGGTCATGTGCGGGTGGTAGGAGTGGCGACGCGGCCGGTCAATGTGTTAAGCTGTAAGCAGATGTGTACAGGAGCATTCTGTCATGGCTGCCAGCACGACCGTCACTGTCCGCATGAGTGAAACACTCAAAGAGCGGCTGGGGCTGCTTGCCGAGAAAACCCAGCGCACCCAATCCTTTCTCGCCGAACGCGCCATCGCTGGCTACGTCGAACGAGAACTGGAAATGGTGACGGCCGTCGAAGAAGGTCTCGAAGATTTCCGAACAGGCAATGTGGTCCCGCATGAAGAGGCCATGCGGCAAATCCGCGAGACCATCGCCAAATACGAGTCCTGATGCGCTCCGTCGTCTGGTCACGGCGTGCGCTGCTGGAACTGACCCACGCCATCGACTATCTGGCCCAGCGCAATCTGCCCGCAGCGCAGAGGATCGAAGCCCGCATCATCTAGACGACAGAAAAGCTGGCGCGACGACCGATCGGTCGGCCGGGCAAGCAGCCGGACACCTACGAAAAGCTGGTCGCTGGAGCGCCGTATCTGATCGTCTATGCGCTAGCGGACGATGCCGATGGTGGGCAGGTCCAGATCATACGCCTATTCCACACGGCACAGAACCGCGACTAACGGTCGTCAGGCGCTAACCAGCAAGGACAGCTGTTTGGCGCCGAACTCGCGTCCGCCTTCCTCGATCTCGCGATCCAAGAGGCGAGTGGGATAGTCGCCGGTGAAATAGTGGTCGGTGAACTGCGGGGCGGCGGCGTTGCGGCCGGTCTCGCCCATCGCGCGATACAGGCCGTCGATGGACAGGAAGCCGAGCGAATCGACCTCCAGCATGTCACGCATCTCTTCCAGGGTCTTGTTGGCCGCCAGCAGCTGGGCGCGCTCGGGCATGTCGATGCCGTAGAAGTCGGGGAACAGGATTTGCGGGCTGGCCGAGCGCAGGTGGACCTCGGTGGCGCCAGCGGCGCGCACGGCGCGGACCAGTTTCAGCGAGGTGGTGCCGCGCACGATGGAATCGTCGATCAGCACGACGCGCTTGCCGGCGAGAGCCGACTTGTTGGGGCTGTGCTTCATGCGCACGCCCTTTTGACGGGCGCCTTGGCTGGGCTGGATGAAGGTGCGGCCCAAATAGTGGCTGCGGATGATGCCCATTTCGTAGGGAATGCCGCTTTCCTGGGCGTAGCCGAGGGCGGCGGGAACGCCGGAATCGGGAACAGGCACGACGATGTCGGCCTCCACGCCCAGTTCGCGGGCGAGGCCGCGACCCATTTCCTTGCGCACCTCATAGACGGAGCGGCCGTTCACGACCGAATCCGGGCGTGAGAAATAGACATACTCGAACAGGCAGGGACGCGCCGCGCGGGCGGGGAAGGGCTTGAGCGAGCGCAGGCCGCTGTCGTCGATGACGACGATCTCGCCATGTTCGACGTCACGCACGAACGTGGCGCCCATCATGTCCAGGGCGCAGGTCTCGGAGGCCAAAACCCAGCCGTCGCCCAGCTGGCCCAGCACCAGCGGGCGAATGCCCAGCGGGTCGCGCGCGCCGATCATCTTGGTGCGGGTCTGGGCCACCAGGGCGTAGCCGCCCTCGATCCGGGCCAGGGCGTCAGTGAAGCGATCAACGATCTTGGCTTTGCGGCTGCGCGCGATCAGGTGGAGGATGACTTCGGAATCCGAGGTCGACTGGAAGATGGCGCCTTCGCTAACCAGCTGGGCGTGCAGGAATTTGAAGTTGGTCAGGTTGCCGTTGTGGGCGATGGCGATGCCGCCCTGGTCCAGATCGGCGAACATCGGCTGGATGTTGCGCAGGAAGCTGCCGCCGGCGGTAGAGTAGCGGGTGTGGCCCACGGCCGCGCGGCCGGGCATCCGCGTCATCAGGTCGGCGCCGCCGAAGGCCTCGCCCACCAGGCCTTGGTGCCGTTCGGTGTAGAAGCGCTCGTCCTTGACGCTGGCGATGCCGCAGGCTTCCTGGCCGCGATGCTGAAGAGCGTGAAGACCCAGGGCGACGACGGAAGAGCCTTCGTCCTCGTCCGCGCCCCAGACGCCGCAGACGCCGCATTCCAGACGGAGCTGGTCATCCTCCGGCTCGCGCCAGTGCTCGCGGTGAACGACGGGATCGGCGATATGGTGGCGCATCGTGGGGCTCCGATGACCGGGGAAACTTAAGGGGCGGCTTCGCGGCGCGAGTTAGGCTCTGATTGCGTCGGGGGCAAGGCTTCGTCGTCCGAAAACCCCCGCCGTACGGACGAATCCACGACCGGCGTGATGGCGTCGGCGCCGCGTCCGATGCTGGGCAGGACCATCTGGATCATCCGCGCGCCCATGGCGCTGACCGGATAGAGGGCCGCCTTTCCGAGCCAGAGCGGCGTGCGCTCGCCCGGCAGGGCTGCGACGATGACCAGATGCACCGCGCCGATCAGGACCAGCGCACGAATGCCGCCGATGAACAGGCCGAAGATGCGGTCGATGACGCCGAGGTGCGGATGATCCTTGGCGCTCTTGGACATCATCGAGCCGACCAGGCGCAGGCCGAAATAGACGACGAAAAAAGTCAGGACGGCGGCCAGGATCGACCCGGCCCACTCGGGATCGACGAAGGCGCGCGTGACGCCGGCGGTCCAGGGCAGGGCGATCAGGGCGACCAGGGCCGCCAAGGTCGCGCTGAGCAGCGTAATGACCTCGCGCACCCCGCCGCGCACCCAGCCGGCGGCGACGGAAAACAGGATCACCACGATGGCGAAGACGTCGTATCCGGTCACGCGTGCGGGATCCTGCGGTTGCTACGAGGGTCTAATAGCGGTTCTGCGAGATTCGTTCGACCACATCCGTCAGGCGCGTGACGGATGTCACCTTCACCCCCTTGGTCTTGGCGGTCAAAGTCGGGCTCAGAACCTGATCGAAGCCCAGTTTTTGCGCTTCGCGCAGTCGGGCCTCGGCGCGGCCTACGCTGCGGACCTCGCCCGACAGGCCGATTTCGCCGAAGACAACGCAGCCCTGGGGCAGGGACACGCCGGTCGCCGAGCTGATCAGGGCCGCCGCCGCCGCGAGGTCGGCCGCCGGTTCATTGATGCGTAAGCCGCCCGCGACATTCAGATAGACGTCCTGATCGCCGAAGCCGAAGCCGCAGCGGGCCTCCAGCACGGCCAGAACCATCGCCAGACGTCCCGTCTCCCAGCCGATCACGGCGCGGCGCGGGGTGCCATAGGCGGACTTGGACACCAGGGCCTGCATCTCGACCAGGACGGGGCGCGAGCCCTCGATCCCGGCGAAGACGGCGGCGCCCGGCGCGCGCTCCTTGCCCTCGCCGAGGAAAAGAGCGGAGGGATTGGCGACTTCGCGCAGGCCGGCGTCGCCCATTTCGAACACGCCGATCTCGTCGGTGGCGCCGAAGCGGTTCTTGCCGGCGCGCAGGATG
The DNA here is from genome assembly GCF_032067225.1 of Brevundimonas vesicularis. Lineage (GTDB taxonomy): Bacteria > Pseudomonadota > Alphaproteobacteria > Caulobacterales > Caulobacteraceae > Brevundimonas > Brevundimonas vesicularis_F. The sequence goes on from NZ_DAMBJX010000036.1 coordinate 21,826, forward strand.
CGGAACGGATAGCCGCGCTCGCCCTCGAAGGTCATGACGGCGTCGACAAGGTGTTCGACCACGCGAGGGCCGGCGACCTGGCCGTCCTTGGTGACGTGGCCGACCAGGACCACCGCGACGCCCTGCGACTTGGCCAGTCGCACCATCTCGCCGGCGCAGGCCCGGACCTGGGTGATGGAGCCGGGGCCGCTTTCATGGACGTCGGACCACAGGGTCTGGATCGAATCGACGATGACGATGTCGAACTGTTCGCGCTTCAGCGTGCCCAGGATGTCGCGCAGCGCCGTCGCGGCCGCCAGATTGACCGGCGCATCGGCCAGGCCCATCCGCTTGGCGCGGGCGCGGATTTGCTCGACAGCTTCTTCGCCCGAGATATAGGCCACGCGAGATCCCCGCAACGCCGCCTTGGCCGCGACCTCCAGCAACAGCGTCGATTTGCCCACGCCCGGATCGCCGCTAAGCAGGATGGCCGAGCCGGGCACGACGCCGCCGCCGCAGACCCGGTCGAACTCAGCCACGCCCGTCGTAATGCGCGGCGGCTCAGGCGTGTCGGACTGAAGCGTTTCGAACTGAATGCCGCGCGTGCGGGCCGAAGCCGTCGCCGACGGCTTGATCGCACCCGGCGGAGCCGAGCGGCTCTCTTCACTCAAGGTGTTCCACTGGCCGCAGGAGCCGCACTGGCCCGACCACTTGCTGTGGACCGAGCCGCAGGACTGACAGACATAGAGGGCGGAATCGCGAGCCATGGGCTTCCTTAGCAGATCGAACGGTCGCGCCGGACATGGCCTCGGCTCACGACAGTTTCGGTCGCAGGCGCAACCTTTGCCATATTGGGGTATTGAGAATGTGTCGCACACCCTTGCTTCTTGAGGCGACGCAACGTCAACATCCGCCCATCTTCTCTCGCCGAGGCCTGCCATGACCGATCCGACGACCCACTCCCAACCCGCTGTCGATCCGGCCCTGGTCGCGCGGGTCAAGGGCATACTGCTGCAACCCAAGTCTGAATGGCTCAAGATCGACGGCGAGTTCGCCACGACCAAAAGCCTGTTCACCCGCTATGCGATGATCCTGGCGGCGATCGGCCCGGTCTGTTCGCTGCTCGGCGGTCAGTTGATGCCGATCATGGGCGTGAAGCTGTCGATCGTGGGCGCGATCGTCGTGGCGCTCGTCAGCTACGGCATGTCCTTGCTGGGGGTCTTCCTGCTGGGATTGATCATCAATGCGCTGGCGCCGAACTTCGGCGGGACGGCCAATAAGGTTCAGGCCATGAAGCTGGCCGTCTATTCCTGGACCGCCGCCTGGCTGGCGGGCGTGTTCGGCCTGATCCCGATGCTGGGCATCCTGGCCATCTTGGGCCTGTACAGCTTCTATCTGCTGTTCGTCGGCCTGCCGATCCTGATGAAGGTGCCGGAAGACAAGAAGGTCGGCTATTTCATCGTGACGGTGATCGCCGGCGTCGTGATGTATTTCATCATCTCCGCGATCGTGGGAGCTATTTCGATGAGCTTCGTCGCCGCATCGGTCGGCATGGCCGGGCTCGCCGGAATGGGCGCCGGCTACTGAGAATAGACGCGCGGCACGCGGGGGGTGATCGAGGTCAGCAGCTCGTAGCTGATGGTCCCCGCAGCGGCCGCGGCGTCGTCCAACAGGCGGTGCGGGCCGAATAGTTCGACCGGATCGCCGACCGCGACATCCAGGCCGGTGATGTCCACCGCGCAGACATCCATCGAGACCCGACCCAGCAGCGGCCGGGTCTCGTTGGCGATCCAGACGACGCCCTTGGGCGAATAGGATCGCAGCAATCCATCCGCATAGCCGGCCGCCACGGTCGCAACCTTGATGGGGCGTTCGGCGATGTAGCCGCGGGAATAGCCGACGCTCTCGCCCGCCGGCACGTCGCGAACCTGAAGCACTTCGGCCGTCAGCGTGGCCACGGGTGCAATCCGGGGATCGGGACGCCCCTCTGGACCACCGCCGTAAAGACAGATGCCCGGCCGAACGGTGTCGAAGGCGAAGTCAGGCCCCAGGAAACAGCCGCTGGAGTTGGCGAACGACCGGATCACGCCCGGATAGCGATCCAGCACGCCCGCGAAGGCGTCACGCTGGCGCCGGTTCATTGGATTGGCCGGTTCGTCGGCGCAGGCGAGGTGGGTCAGGACCAGGGCCAGGCCGTCGAACGCCTCGGGCGCGTCCTCGGGCCGAATACCCAACCGGTTCATGCCGGTGTCGATCTGCAGGCCGCAGGTCCCGCCGCCCGCCGCCCTCCAGGCCTGGATCTGCGCCGGATGGTTCAGCATAGGCCGCAGGTCCGACGCCTTCAGCATCGCCGCATCGTCGCCGTGACAGCCGTCGAGCACATAGATCACCGGACCATCGGCGCCCAAGGCCGCCCGCAGCCGCGCGCCCTCCGCCGCCCGCGCCACGAAGAAGGTTCGCGCCCCCTCGGCCATCAGCCGTGTCGCCACGGCCTGCGCGCCCAATCCATAGCCGTCCGCCTTGACCACCGGATGCACCGGCTGGCCGCTGACGGCCTCCAGCGTGTGATAGTTGCGCGCCAGGGCGTTCAGATCGACGGAGAGGACGGCGGGGGTCGATGCGGTCATGGCGTCCTTATGCGCCAACACCGCGCCGATGGAAGAGGCTACTCGTAGCTGACTTCTTCATAGCCGTGCGCCAAGTTGCCGAAGCGGACGGTGTCGGCGTCGAAGGCCAGTTTGACGATGCCGATGGGGCCGTGGCGCTGCTTGCCGATGACCACTTCGGCCTGGCCTTGCAGACGGTCCATGTCCTGCTGCCATTGCAAGTGTTCCTCGGTCCCCTCGCGCGGCTCGGCCCGGCCCAAGTAGTAGCTCTCGCGATAGACGAACATCACGCAGTCGGCGTCCTGCTCGATCGAGCCGGATTCCCGAAGGTCCGATAGTTGAGGGCGTTTGTCGTCGCGCTGCTCGACCTGACGCGACAGCTGCGACAGGGCGATGATCGGCACCGACAGTTCTTTGGCCAGGGCCTTCAGCCCGCCGGTGATTTCGGACACCTCCTGCACGCGGTTCTTTTGGCCCCCGCTGTTGCCGGTCGTAACCAGCTGCAGATAGTCGACGATGATCAGGTCCAGCCCATGTTCCATACGCTTCAGGCGGCGCGCGCGGGCCGCCAGCTTGGAGATGGACAGGCCACCGGTGGCGTCGATGTAGAGGGGGCTTTCGCCGATCTCGACCGCCGCGTCGCGCAGCTTGCCGAAGTCGGCGGCGTCGATCTCGCCCTTGCGCAGCTTGTCCGACGACACGCCTGACGCATCGGCCAGAATACGCATCGCCAACTGCTCAGCGCTCATTTCCAGCGAATAGAAGGCGACGACGCCGCCGTTGACCGTCTTGCGGCCTTCCGGCGTCGGCTCCCACTGATAGGCGCGGGCCACGTTGAAGGCCATGTTGGTCGCCAGCGCTGTCTTGCCCATCGACGGACGGCCGGCGAGGATCAACAGGTCGGAAGGGTGCAGGCCGCCTAGTTTGCGGTCCAGATCGTTCAGGCCGGTGGCGAGGCCGGCCAGCTTGCCCTCGCGCTGATACGCTTCGGCCGCCATCTGAACGGCACCGGACAAGGCGTTGGAGAAGCTGACGAAACCGGATGAGGGCTTGCCGGTCTCGGCCAGCGAATACAGGGTTTGTTCGGCCTGTTCGATCTGCTCGTCGGCGGGCGTCTCCGGATTGGGCGCCTCCTTGATCATGTCGCCGCCGATGCGGATCAGGTCGCGGCGCAAGGCCAGGTCATAGACGACGCGGGCGTAGTCTGGCGCATTGGCGGCGGGCGGCGCGCGGTCGACCAGATCGGCGAGATAGCGCAGGCCGCCGAACTCCTGGAACGCCGGGTCCTGCTTGAACCGCTCCATCAGAATGGTGGGCTCGGCCAGCAGCCCCTGGCGGATATGGTCCTCGATCGCGTCGAACAGCCGCTGGTGGAAGGGTTCGTAGAAGTGCGAGCCGCGCAGCCGGTCGTTCAACCGCTCGAACACGGCGTTGTCGAACATCAGCGAGCCCAGCAGCGCCTGCTCGGCCTCCAGATTGTGCGGCATCGAAGCGACGCCGCCGGAGTCCAGCGGAGACGACGAAAAGGGCATGGGGGCGAAGGCGTTCATCGATTAACGCTTTAGCCCTCTCACGCCCCTGCGTCAGACGCGGACGCCGCCTGGACCGTGGACAGATCGCGCCGCCTTGGGGACGAACCGGAATTCCTCAATCGGCGGTGGTCAGGCGCAGGGATAGTCGTGGGCCATCCATTCGCGCACAGCCTGGGTCACGCTGATGTTGCGCCGGCTTTGCGGGACGGCGTTGAAATGGCCCAGGATGGCGTTGGGCGAAAAGCCGACCTTGTCCGGCATGCAGGTTGCGGGCTGACGACCGGCCGCCTTGGCCTGGGTCTGTTCGGCGCGGACGGTGCGAACGGCGGTTCGGAACTCGGCCATCAGGCGGCGGGTGTCCGAGCGCAGCAGGGCGGTGGGATTCTGAGGAATGGCGTTGGCGGTGGTCAGGAATTCCTGAACCGTCATGGCGTTGGCCGCGCCGGCAAAAAGCGTCAGCGCCAAGACGCCGGCTGCGATCGATCTGGTCTTCATCTGGTCCCTCCAAAGCCCCCTCTGGCAGCGCGTAGGTTGAACGGCGATATGTGTCGCAACTGGGGCAAAGCGGAACGGTCAAGCTGAAGATTTCGTAATGCAAACAAGGAAAAGGGCGCTCCGCAGAGCGCCCTCGCCTGGCCTTCGTTCAGCCCGACCTCACCATTTCAGGCTGAGGCGCGCATAGCCGTAACGACCGTTGAAACCGAAGGGCGAATAGTAGGGGAAGCCCAGAACGCCGTTGGAATTCAGCGACGCCGGCACGAAGTCCGGATATTCGTCGAACACATTGTCCACGCCGATCGCCACGCCCACGCGCTCGGTCAACTGGAACCGGCCTTCCAGATCCACGACCGTCTTGGCCCCGGTGCTGTAGTCATTCGCCGCCGTCGATCCGGGTTGCAACACGTCGCCATAGTAGGTGGCGCGAATCGTGGCGCCCCACTTGTCCCGGCTCCAGTCCGCCGACGCCGAAACCTTGGTGTCGGGCGTGCCGTCTTCGATGGTCAGGATGCGTTGGCGGGCGAACAGGGTCGGCACCGGGTTCAGCACCGAGGACGACGTCGGCACGCGGTTGACCGACACATCGTTGAAGTTGGCCGCGACGGTGAAATCGAAATCGCCGAGCGTATCGGTCGGCAGGCGATAGCGTCCAACGATGTCCACGCCTTCTGTCGAGGTCGAGACCCCGTTCAGGAAGAAGCGCGCGGCCTGGACGCCTTGCGGATCCAGCAGGCTGGCGACCTGGCCCGAGAACGTCCGATTGATTAGCTCCGACAGCACGATCTGATCGTCGATGTCGATCTTGTAGGCGTCGACAGTCAGGTCGAACCGGCCCAGTCGCACCACCGCGCCGACCGAATAGTTGGTCGAGGTCTCAGCCTTCAGCGGACGCGCGCCAAGGGCCGTCGCGACCGCGCTGGTGGCCGGGAATGTGCCGGTTTCGACCACGGCGCCGTTCTGGATCACCGAGGCGGTCGAGGTGAAATACGACTGCTGTAACGACGGCGCGCGGAAGGCGGTCGAGACCGAACCGCGCAGGGCGAAGCTGGGGGTGAAGTCATAGCGGGCCGACAGCTTGCCCGTCTGGGTGTCGCCGAAATCGGAATAGTCCTCGAACCGCACGGCGCCCTCGACGCGCAGCTTGTCGGTCAGGGGAATTTCAACGTCGGCGTATGCGGCGAAGTTGTCGCGGTCGACATCCACGGCGTTCGAGGGCTGGAAGCCGACGAAGCCCTGGGCGCCGCCGGTCAGGGCCGTGTTGGCGCCCAACGGCCCGCGGTTGTAGCTTTCAGGCTGGCCGGCCTCGATCTTGTAGTTCTCCCAGCGCTGCTCCAGGCCCCAGGCGAAGTTCAGCGGGCCGCCGGACAGACCGACCTCGAACTCACGGCTGAAGTCGGCGCCCAGCACCAGCTGGTCATAGATCAGGCTGCCGGAATCGAAGCTGGTCGGCGAAGTCGCGCCGTAGGTGGAGTTCAGCGAATCCTCGGTGCGGAAGTCCAAGGCGTTGCGGCCATAGGCCAGGCTGATGTCTGTGTTCCAGCCCGCCAGTTCGCCGCGCAGGCCGCCGGCCAGCGAGGCGTCTTTCGAATTGATGGCGACCTTCGGCAGGAAGCCGTTCGGGTAGATCGAGGCGACATTGTTGACGTTGTCGGACAGGCGAGGGAAGGCGGCGCCTTCGCTGTCGCGGTCCTGATAGCCAGCCCAGCCATAGGCCTCCCAACCGTTGCCCAGCCCCTTGCCGGCGTTGGCGAAGACAGTCCACTGCTCCACATCCGGGTCGCCGAAGCGGGCGGTGATCGCGCCGTTCGCCGCCGCGCGGGGATCATAGTCCGAGCGATTGGTCGACTCGCGATTCAGATACTCCGCCGACAGGGTCAGAAAGCCGTCGTCGCCCAGCGAGAACCCTTGCCAGGCCGAGGCCGTGACGGTGCCGCCGTCGGTCTCGTCGCGTTCGCCGCGCGCGGTCTTCACGGTGGTGAAATACTGGCCGTAGGTCACGCTGGCGCCGCCGCCGCTGGAGGCCTCCTTCAGGCGCAGGTTCACCACACCGGCGATGGCGTCCGAGCCGTACTGGGCCGAGGCGCCGTCACGCAGCACTTCAACCCGGTCCAGAGCGCCGGTCGGAATGGTGTTCAGATCGACGGCGGCCGACCCGCGCCCCACCACGCCGTTGACGTTGACCAGGGCCGAGGCATGGCGACGCGTGCCGTTGACCAGCACCAGCGTCTGGTCCGGCGACAGGCCGCGCAAGGTGATCGGGCGGATCGAGTCCGAGCCATCGTTGGCGGACGGCCGCTGGAAGGTCAGCGACGGCACGGCCTGGGCCAGGGCCGTGGCGAACTCGGTCGTGCCACGCGTCTGCAACGCCTCGGACGTCACGACATCGACGGGCGCCAGGGTGTCGAGACGCGAGCGGTTCTGGACCCGCGTGCCGGTCACGACAATGTCGTCCACCTGCGCCGCCTCATCGGCGACGGGTTCGGCGTTTTGAGCAAAGGCCGGGGCGGCGCTCAGCAGGGCGAAGGTCGAAACGGTTGCGAGCAGGGCCGGTGCGGCGGCCCGTTGGGAAAGAGAGCGCATTGAGAGATTTCCTAAAGTCTGTTTTTGGCGCGAGCGCGCATCGCCGCCGCTGACCGCGACGGGCTTTTTATGATCGGCTTGGGATTGGGTATGGCGTGCGGTCTCAGCCGCAACATCGCGCGACGACGCGCCGAACAGCCTCTGAATCTGACAATATCATTATCACCATCTCCGACCGCAGGGCGGGGAGGCCCAGCGGTCATGGCGATATCAGGGCGAAGATGCGGCGGGTCAATCGACGCAGGCGGCCATGTTTTATTGCGGCAGTCAGTAGGAAATCTATTGACACGCAAAATGGGGCGCTCCGAAGAACGCCCCATTCGAGTGGGATATCAGTTGGCTTAGAAGTTGTAGCTCAGACGGCCGTAGAAGAAGCGGCCGTTGAAGCCGTAAGGCGAGTAGCTCGGGTAGCCCACCGAACCGGTCGCGCCGTTGATGTTGGTCGGCGTGGCGGTTGGATATTCATCGGTCAGGTTGTTCACGCCGACAGCGAGCGACACGCCGAACGGTAGGGTGTAGCGGCCCTCCAGATCCACCAGCAGCGCGTCGCCCGTTTCGTAGTCCAGGGTAGCGTTGTTGTTGGCGACCAGAACGCTGTCGTAGCTGGTGCCCTTCAAGGTCGCACCGAAGTCGCCCAGCGACCAGTCCACGCTGGCGACAATCTTCTGTTCCGGCGTGCCTTGCTCAAACGACAGTTTGGAAGAGCGGTCGAAGAGGAAGGCGTCGGACGGGGCAATGGCGAGGTTGCTGGGAACCGCTGGCGTCTTGGTCACTTCGGTGGAGTTGAAGTTGCCCGCCAGTGTGAAATCGAACCGCCCGAAATCCTGCTGCGTCCGATAGCGCGCCACGACATCGACGCCGCTGGTCGAGGTGTCCACACCGTTAAGGAAGAACCGCGCGCCGGTCACGCCGAACGGAGCGAGCAGAGCCTGAATGGCAGCCGTGGATTGCGCCGTCTGGCTGGGCCGCGACACGCCGAGCGTCTCGGAATAGATGATCCGGTCAGCGACATCGATGCGGTAGGTGTCCACCGTCAGTTCGAAGCCTTCATGTCGGAAGACCGCGCCGAGCGAGTAGTTGGTCGAGGTCTCGGGCTCCAGCGGCTTTGAGCCCAGGGCGATCGCGATAGGATCGTCGACCCGGTACGAGCCGTTCTGCTGCAGCACCACGCCGCCCGCTGTGGCGACAAGGTTGGTGGCGATGTAGCTGAAGTACTGTTGCTGAAGGGCTGGCGATTTGAAGCCAGTCGATATGGCGCCACGCAGGGCGAAGGCCTCGGTGAAGTCGTAGCGTCCCGAAATCTTGCCCGTGAGCTGATCGCCGAAATCGGAATAGTCCTCGTAGCGCCCGGCCAGACCGACACTGAACTGCTCGGAGAATTTGCCCTCCAGGTCGATGTAAGCGCTGATGTTGTTGCGATCGACATCGACCGCATTGGATGGCGCAAAGCCAGGGAAGCCCTGCGATCCGGCGCCGCCGGCCGTGACGGGGCCCTTGTTGTAGGATGTCGGCTCGCCTGCGGTGACGTTGAAGTCCTCGCGTCGGTATTCGACTCCGAAGGCGACGTTGAGCGGTTCATACAGGTTCGCTTCGATCTGTTTGACCGCATCCACGCCGATGGTCAGTTGACCGTAGCTGAGGCCGCCGGCGTCGAACTGGGTCTGAGACGCGGCGCCATAGGAGGCGTTCAAGGAGTTCAAGACGCGATAGTCCAGCTCATTACGCCCATAGCCGACCGAGATGTCCCAGTCGAAGCCGGCTGCGGGGCCTTTCAGGCCGCCATATATATTGTAGTCGTCGATGTCGGCGGCGATGATCGGCAAGAAGCCATTGGGATAGATGGCGGTGACGTTGTTGGAGTTGTTGAAGGCGCGGGCGGTCGCCGCAGCCTCGGACTTGCGCTTCTGATAGCCGCCGAAGGCGTAGGCTTCCCATTCGCCGCCAAGCGGTTTGCCGGCGTTGAAATAGCCGGTGTAGGCTTCGGTATAGGGATCGCCGAAGCGACCGATGACGGTGGTCGCACTGCCTCCGTTGACGGCGGTGGTCGCAGCGTAGTCGGAGCGATTGGTGGGCTGGCGTTTCTGGACTTCGCCCGAAAGGGTCAGGAAGCCGTCGCCAAACAGGGGCAGGCCGATCCAGCCGGCGAGCGAGGTCTGTTCGCCGTCGCGGCGGCTGTGCTCGCCGCGCGCGGTCGTGAAGTCGGTGTCGTAGATGCCGTAGTTGGCGGTGATGCCGCCGCCGCTCGACGCCTGGCGCAGACGCAGATTGATGACGCCGGCGATGGCGTCGGCGCCATATTGCGCCGAAGCACCGTCACGCAGGACTTCGACCGAGCCAAGGCTGATCGACGGAATCGTATTCAGGTCGAAGGCGGTCGAGCCACGGCCAAGCGCGCCGTTTACGTTCACCAGGGCGCCGACATGGCCGCGCTGACCGTTGATCAGGACAAGGGTCTGGTCAGGAGCAAGACCGCGCAGGGTTGCCGGACGAACGTGATCGGAGCCGTCGGAAATGGCGGGACGAGGGAAGTTGATGGAC
>NZ_DAMBJX010000037.1:0-10371 GCF_032067225.1 Brevundimonas vesicularis
CCAGGATAACGTTGACGATGTTGCGCCCGCCCGCGTCTTTATAGGCGTGCTCGACGAAGAAGCGCGAAATCCCCTCGATCGATGGACGCGTCATGACGGCGTAGGAAATGGCCGCCAAGGACGCGCCGACGGCGGCGGCGATGATCAGATCGATACGGCGGCGGCGGCGAGACCGCTTCTCCATGGCCTGTGGCAGGCGAATGGTCTCCAGCCGTTTCGGCAGCCAGCGTAGGCCCAGCAGCAGCAGGACGGTGGTCACGACCTCGACCAGCAATTGGGTCACGGCCAGATCAGGCGCCGACAGCCAGACGAAGGACAGGCAACTGGCTAGACCCGCGCCGCCCATCAGAACCACGGCCGCCAGCCGGTGATATTTCGCCTGCCATGCCGCCGCGACTGCACAGCTGGCGCCGATCAGCCACAGACCGGCGAAGGCCCAGTTGGACAAGGTCAATGTCGGCATGATCGGGCGGATCACCAATCCGGCGCCGATCGCCGCCAGCCCGCCCGCCAGCAGGGCGACCAAGACGATGGCCCTCAGCTGTGCCTGTTGTCGTGTCGCCCCGAACAGACGAACCATCGCCTCCGATCCCTTGAACAGGCCAGTCATGGTTCGCTCGAACAACCAACCGCCGTTCAGACGCTTCCAGCCCCACGGTCCGCCGCGCGGGTTGGCGTTGATGCGTTTGCCGAAGACGACATAGAGACCCACGCCGCCGGCGAGGGCGATAAGGCTCAGCACCAGCGGCAGGTTGAATCCGTGCCACAGGGCCAGGCTGTAATAGGGCAGGTCAAAGCCCAGCACCGAAACGGCGGCGCTCTTCAGAAACGGCCCCACCGTCACAGCCGGGAAGATGCCGACGACCAGACACAGCGCGACAAGCACCTCGACGGGGCGACGCATCCAGGCGGGCGGCTCGTGCGGGATGCGATCCAACTCTGTCGGAGGCGGGCCGAAGAAGGTCGCGTGGATAAACCGCAATGAATACAGAACGCTGAAGGCGCTGGCCAAGGTGGCCAGGGCGGGCAGCAGCATGTTCAGGCCGTGCGTATGGGAGCTGGCCACCGCCTCGGCCAGGAACATTTCCTTGGACAGGAAGCCGTTTAACAGGGGCACGCCCGCCATCGCGGCTGCGGCCACCATGGCCAGGGTCGCCGTAAAGGGCATGAAGCGCAACAGACCGCTGAGCTTGCGCATATCCCGCGTGCCGGCCTCGTGATCGATGATGCCGGCGGCCATGAAGAGCGACGCCTTGAAAGTGGCGTGGTTCACCGTATGGAAGATGGCCGCAATGCAGGCCAGCGGACTGCCTAATCCTAGCAGCAGCACGATCAGGCCCAGATGGCTGATCGTCGAATAGGCCAGCAGGCCTTTGAGATCATGCTGGAAGATGGCGCACCAGGCGCCGAGCAGCAGCGTCGCCAGACCCATGCCGCCGACGATCAGATACCAGCTCTCGGACCCCGCCAGGACGGGCCAGAAGCGGGTCAGCAGGAAGATCCCTGCCTTCACCATGGTCGCTGAGTGCAGATAGGCGCTGACCGGCGTCGGCGCGGCCATGGCGCGGGGCAGCCAGAAGTGGAACGGGAACTGTGCGCTCTTGGTCATCGCGCCGAGCAGCAGCAGGATCAGCGCGGGCAGATACAGTGGGCTGGTCTGGATCGCCTCTCGCGACGCCAAGACGACATCGAGGTCGTAGCTCCCTACGATCCGCCCGATCAGAATCATGCCGACCAGCAGGGCGATACCGCCCATGGCCGTCACCGTCAGCGCCATGCGGGACCCTTCGCGCGCGGCGGGGTTCTGGTGCCAATAGCCGATCAGCAGGAAGGAAAAGAGGCTGGTCAGCTCCCAGAAGACGACCAGCTGGATCAGATTGCCCGACAGCACCACGCCCTGCATCGCCCCCATGAAGGCCAGCAGGAAGGAGAAGAACCGCGGCACCGGATCCTTCGGCGACATGTAGTAGCGGGCATACAGCACCACCAAGGCGCCGATCCCCAGGATCAGGGCGCTGAACAGCCACGACAGTCCATCCAGTCGCAGCACCAGATTGACGCCCAGCGACGGCAGCCACGGGATCTCGTGGCGCAGCGTCTCCCCGTCCTGGAACATCGGCCATAGCGCAGCCAGACACCCCAGGCTGACCAAGGCCACGATCCAGGACAAGATGGCGGCCGAGGTGCGTGCGTGACGCGGCAAGCCGGACGCGACGATGGCACCAAGGAACGGCAGGACCAGGATGACGACGAGAAGGAAGCTGATGGACATCGAGGCGGGGCGTCTCTCCTGGATCGTGAGGGATAGCTTTGCCAACGCTCGAGGTTGGGCAAGGTTCGCTTTGATCTACGGACAGGGGCGGGGTGCGTCAAAGCGACACCAGAGCGCGCCACATCCGCGCCTAGCAGCTCGGTCGTCGTGCGAAAAGGATCAGGTATTATGGAAAGTTTTCGACCTAACGCCTTGTCTGGCCTCAGTCTTTACCCCGAGTGGCTCCGCAGGTAGGATTCGAACCTACGACCAGCCGATTAACAGTCGGCTGCTCTACCACTGAGCTACTGCGGAACATCTGCTCGGGAGGCGGGCGTATAGCAGCGGCCGTTCTGATCTTGCAATGGGAAAACGAGCCAATCGAAACGATATTTATCGACGATCCCGACGACCCGCGTGTTGCGGCCTACCGCGATATCCGCGAGCGCGATCTGACGAGTCGTCAGGGACTGTTCATCGCGGAAGGGGAGGTGGTGGTGCGCGGACTTGCGTCGACGGCTTCGCGCTGTCGGCCCCTGTCGCTGCTGCTGGCGGAAAAGCGCGTTGCGGCCTTGGGCGATGTCATCACGTCTCTGCCGCCCGCGACGCCCGTCTATGTTGCGGGCCAAGCCGTGCTGGACCAGATCGCGGGTTTCGAACTGCACCGGGGCATTCTGGCCTTGGGCCAAAAGCCCCAGCCGCTGTCGCTGGATAAAATGCTGGCGGATATCAGGCCGCAGGACGTGTTCGTCGTGGCCAGCGGGATCGGCAACCACGACAATGTCGGCGGCCTGTTCAGGAACGCCGCCGCGTTCGGCGCCAAGGCGGTGCTGCTTGATCCGACCTGCTGCGACCCCTTTTACCGCAAGGCGATTCGCGTTTCGGTCGGTGCGGTGCTGCGCACGCCGTTCGTCGTGGCCTGCGCGACAGACATTATCGAGGCCCTGCAGCGGGCCGGCGTCGAGGTGTTGGCGCTGACGCCTTCGGCGACCGAGCGGCTTTCGGACTACAGGCGCGCCGGACCGGTCGCTCTGATGCTGGGGTCGGAAGGTCCGGGGCTGCCCAAGGATTTGATCGACCGTTGCCGGCCGATCGGCATCGCTATGGCGGGCGGGTTCGATTCGCTGAATGTCGCGGCGACCAGTGCGGTTGCGCTTCATCACCTGACGACGACGGCGCTCACTGGAAGCTGAAAACGCGAAGGCCGCCCCGAGGGGCGGCCTTCGTCCGTATCGTCGCGATGGAGGCCTGACCGGGAATCGAACCCGGGTGCAAGGATTTGCAGTCCTCTGCGTCACCACTCCGCCATCAGGCCGCTTTTTGTCCCCGATTTCTCGGCGGCGGTCATCGCGAGGGGCGTTCGCTATCAGATCGGATTGTCCGCTGCAACGCACGGACCTATAAGCGCGCGAGATTTCCTCCCGGATTATCGTTGAAGGCTGCCTACAGATGGATTTCACCGCAGAGCGCAAGGCCATGGTCGACTCGCAGGTGCGAGTGAACGACGTGACGGATCGCGCGATTCACCTGGCCATGATGGCCGTGCCGCGTGAAAAGTTCTGCGCGCCTGATCGCGCCTTCGCCGCCTATTCCGAAGAATCGGTGGTGATCGCGGGCGAGCGCCGCCTGATGCCGGCGCGTGATGTCGCCAAGCTGCTGCAAGCCGCCGATGCACGCGAAGGCGAGAAGGCCCTGGCGATCGCCGCGCCCTATGCCGCCGCGCTACTCGCCCGTATGGGCGTCAGCGTCACGGCTCAGGAATCGGACGACGCCGTTTTCGCCGTGGTCGGCGAGGCCCTGTCTGAAGCGGGCGTGGCGACCGTCGTTGCGCCGCTGGCTCAGCCGACCGGCGAAGGCTGGGACCTGATCATTTCCGAAGGCGGCGTCGAGAGCCTTCCCGAATCGTGGGGCGCGGCACTGCGTCCCGGCGGCCGGATCGTCGTGGTCGAACGCCGCGGCGCCATCGGCAAGGCGGCTCTGTATGTTCAGACGCGCGAAGGCCTGTCGCGCCGCGAACTGTTTGATTCGTCGCCAGCGGTCCTTGCCGAGCTGAAGCCCGCCCCCACTTTCGCGCTGTAAGACCAAAGAGACGCGCGGTTGCGACGGAAATCCCGTTCGCAACCGTGAAGAAAACTTAACTGGCGTGTGGTTCGGTCAGGCCGCAGTTACGCTTGAGAAAACATTCGGGCGTTCTTCGGAGCGTCACGCAAGGACGGACAATGTTGAAACGCTCGCGTGTGCTGGCTTCGGCCGCTGTGGTCGCCGTGATGACCGGTCTGGGCGCGCCGGCCTGGGCCGAGACGCTGCAGGACGCCATCGCCCTGGCCTATCGGACCAACCCCAACCTGCTGGCCCAGCGCGCCAACCAGCGTGCGCTGGACGAGACGGTGGTTCAGGCCCGGTCGGGCCTGCGCCCGACCATCGGCGCCTCGGCCGGTGTGGACTACACGCGCAGCGACTTCCCCGCCGTGACCCAGTTCGTCGATACGAACGGCGACGGCATACCTGATACCCAGGTCACGACCTCATCGTCCGAAACCGAAGGCGCCAATGTCGGCGTGAGCGTCAGCCAGAATGTCTGGACCGCCGGTCGCACCTCGCGCGCCATTGATCAGGCCCGCGCCAGCGTCCTGGCCGGCCGTGAGAATCTGCGTGAGATCGAGCAGTCGGTCATGCTGTCGGTGATACAGGCCTATGTGAACGTCACCCGCGACATGGAAATCCTGCGTATCCGTCAGGAGAACCTGACGGTGCTGCAACGCCAGCTGGAAGAAACCAGCGCCCGTTTCGAGGTCGGTGAGATCACACGCACCGATGTGGCTCAGGCCGAAGCTTCGCAGGCGCAATCCGAAGCCGATTTGGCGAACGCCCAGGCCCAGTTGTCCACGTCGCGCGCCGCCTATGCCGCCGTCGTCGGCCAATCGCCGGCCGATCTGGAAGCCGCGCCGATTTTGCCGGAGGTGCCCAGCGACTTCGACGTCGCCATCGAGACGGCGTTGCAGCGCAATCCTGCTGTCCTGGCCGCGACCTATCAGTTGCAAAGCGCCGAGGCAGCTGTCGCCGCCGCCCGTTCGGAGTATCTGCCGTCGGTGCGCGCCACCGCCTCCTATGGCGGTTCGACCAACGATCTGGGCGACCTGGGCGAACTGGCTGACCGTCGCAGCTTCACGGCCGGCGCCACCCTGTCCGTGCCGCTGTTCACCGGCGGTCTGAACCGCTCGCGCGTCGCCCAGGCTCTCGAGCGCGCCAACGCGGCCCAGATCGGCATCGAGGGCGAGCGCCGCACCGTGCTTCAGAACGTCAGCTCGGCCTATGCTCAGGTGCTCTCGACCCGCGCGACGGTCGCGGCCGGCACCGAAGCCGTTCGCGCCGCATCGGTCGCGGCCGAAGGCGTGCGCCAGGAAGCCCAGGTCGGTCTGCGCACCACGCTGGACGTGCTGAATCAGGAACTGGCCTTGCGCAACGCCCAGACTTCGGTCGCCAGCGCCCGCGCCGCCGAATACGTCGCCCGCGCTTCGCTGCTGGCCGCCATGGGCCAGTTGGAAGGCCCGGCGCTCAACCCGACGATCGAGGCCTATGATCCGGCTGCGAACTACGACCAGGTCAAGGGACGCGGCGGCCTGCCGTGGGACGGCGTGATCGAGACGCTGGACCGCGTGGCCTCGCCGCCGATCGTGACCACGCCGGACACCGCCGACGCGCCGATCGACGCTCAGCTCAAGGGCGAGGTCGTGCGCACGGCGCCGCAGAACTGACCGCGTCAAATACGGACGGAAACCGCCCGTTGATTCCGACGGGCGAAGATGCGACGACAAGGCACAGGTTTCGAGCGATCCATCGTTCGGCGCCCACCCCTTCTACCCAGGCCTCGCCCAAGGTTGCGCCATGACCGATCAGTCCGCCCAGGAACCGACCATGGAAGAGATTCTGGCGTCGATTCGCCGGATCATCTCTGAAGACGAGGCCCCGGCCGAAACGCCGGCTGCCGCCATGCCGGAAGCCACGCCTGAGCCGGTTCCCGAGCCGATCGCGGCCGAAAGTGTCTTCGCCGCTCCGGTTGAGCCTGTGTCGGAGCCCGCCGCCGTCGAAGACGACGTGCTGGAACTGACCGACCGTTATGAGGCGCCGGCCGAGACCATCGGCGATCTGGACGTGGTCGAACATTCGCCCGCGCCCTATCAGCCCGAGCCTGAACCCGCGCCGGCTTACAAATCGATTCCCGAGCCGGCCCCGGCTTATGACACATTGGTCGGCGACAGCGCCGCCGCCAGCGCCGCCTCGGCCTTTGCGGGCTTGGCCGCCAGCTTCAAGAAGCCTGAGCCGGCTCCGTCGGCCTCCGGCGACCTGCCCTTCGTCAGCGGCAACACCGTCGAGGCGATGGTCGCCGAGATGCTGCGCCCGCTGCTGAAGGACTGGCTGGACAACAATCTGCCCGGCGTCGTCCAGGCGGCGGTACAAAAGGAAGTCGAACGCATCGCGCGCAGCGCCTAGCCCTTCGCTTCGGCCCAGACTAATCCGAGGGGCGGCTCCTGAAGGGGCCGCCCTTTCGCATTTCGATACGCTCATGTAGCGACGCGCCGCGCGCGGAGCGTTAGCAAAAAAGAATGACGATGCTTGAGAAGACCTTCGAACCCCAGGCCGCCGAGCCCCGCCTTTACGCCCAGTGGGAAGAGAGCGGCCTGTTCGCGCCCCGCACTGACGGCGCCGCCGAAGCCTATTCGATCGTCATTCCGCCGCCTAACGTGACCGGCAGCCTGCATATCGGCCATGCGCTGAACAACACGCTGCAGGACATCCTGGCCCGCTATCACCGGATGAAGGGCAAGGCGGTGCTGTGGCTGCCTGGCACGGACCACGCCGGCATCGCCACCCAGATGGTGGTCGAGCGTCAGCTTGCCGCCGCCGGCAATATCGGTCGCCGCGACATGGGCCGCGACGCCTTCATCGACAAGGTTTGGGAATGGAAAGCCGAGAGCGGCGGAACCATCGTGCGTCAGCTGCGCCGTCTCGGCGCCTCGTGCGACTGGTCACGCGAGCGGTTCACCCTGGACGAGGGGCTAAACGCCGCCGTCCGCAAGGTCTTCGTGCAACTGCATAAGGAAGGCCTGATCTATCGCGACAAGCGGCTGGTGAACTGGGACCCGCATTTTCAGACCGCCATCTCGGACCTGGAGGTCGAGCAGCGCGAAGTCGACGGCGCCTACTGGCATTTCGCCTATCCGCTGGCCGACGGCGTCATCTATGAACATCCCATCGCCCTCGACGAGGACGGCAAGGCGACCGAGTTCGAGACGCGCGACTTCATCGTCGTCGCCACGACCCGACCCGAGACCATGCTGGGCGACACCGGCGTGGCGGTGCATCCGGATGACGAACGCTACGCCGGCCTGGTCGGCAAGTTCGTGACCCTGCCGATCACCGGCCGTCGCATACCCATCGTCGCGGACGACTATGCCGATCCGACCAAGGGCTCGGGCGCGGTGAAGATCACGCCGGCGCATGATTTCAACGACTTCGGCGTGGGTAAGCGCGCCGGCCTGCCGTCGTTGAATATCCTCGACGCTTTCGGACGCATCACGGATGTTGATACGCCCGACGTACCTGCGGACTACGTCGGTCAAGACCGCTTCGCCGCGCGCAAGGCCATCGTCGCCCGCGCTGAGGAAGAGGGCTGGCTGCGCGAGATCGAGAAGACCAAACACGTCGTCCCGCACGGCGACCGCTCCGGTGTGGTCATTGAGCCGTGGCTGACGGACCAGTGGTACGTCGATGCCAAGGTTTTGGCCCAGCCCGCGCTGAAGGCGGTGGAGCAGGGCGATACTGTGTTCGAGCCCAAGTCCTACGAGAAGATTTATTTCGAATGGCTGCGCAACATCGAACCTTGGTGCATCTCGCGCCAGCTGTGGTGGGGGCACCGCATTCCGGCCTGGTATGGTCCGAACGGCGAAATCTATGTCGCCGAAACGGAAGAGGACGCCCGCGAACAGGCGATGGCGGACTATGATTCCGAGGTCGCCCTGACCCAGGACGAGGACGTTTTGGATACCTGGTTCTCCTCGGCCCTGTGGCCGTTCTCGACCATGGGCTGGCCCGAGAAGACCGAGGATCTGGAGCGGTTCTATCCGACCAGCGACCTGGTCACGGCGGCGGACATCATCTTCTTCTGGGTCGCCCGGATGATGATGATGGGTCAGCACTTCATGGGCGAGGTCCCATTCAAGCGCGTCATCATCAATGGCCTCGTCCGCGACGAGAAGGGTCAGAAGATGAGCAAATCCAAGGGGAACGTCATCGATCCCCTGGGCATCATCGACGAGCTGGGCGCCGATCCGCTGCGTTTCACCATGGCCATCCTGTCGGGCACGCGGGACATCAAATTGTCGAAACAACGGATCGAGGGATACCGCAACTTCGGCACCAAGCTGTGGAACGCCGCGCGCTTCAGCCAGATGAACGAGGCGCGCCGGGTGGCGGGCTTCGATCCCGCGAGCGTTGACCAGACAATCAACCGCTGGATCCGAGGCGAGCTGGCCAAGGCCGAACGCGCGGTGTCCGAAGCTATCGAAGGCGGACGGTTCGACGATGCGGCGGGCGCCCTCTATCGCTTCGTCTGGAATGTGTTCTGCGACTGGTACCTGGAACTGGCCAAACCGGTGTTCCAGGGCGCTGATGAAGCCGCCAAGGCCGAGACGCGGGCGATGACCGCCTGGACGCTGGATCAGACGCTGAAGCTGCTGCATCCGGTCATGCCCTTCATCACCGAGGAACTGTGGGCCGAACTGGGCAAGGAGGGGCCCGCACGCGACGGCTTGTTGATCGGCGCCGAGTGGCCGGTGCTGCCGGACGCCTTCATCGACGCCTCGGCCGAAGCCGAGATCGGCTGGCTGGTCGATCTGGTCAGCGAGATTCGCGGCCTGCGCGCCGAGATGAATGTGCCGCCGTCGGCCAAGCCGCCGCTGGCCTTTGTCGCGCCCGACGCAGTGACGGCTGAGCGAATCGCCCGCCATCGCGATCTGATCCTGACCCTGGGCCGGGTGTCCGAGGTCGGCTCGGCTGACGCGGCGCCGACAGGGGCTGTGACCTTCGTGTCCGGCGGTTCGACCATCGCCTTGTCCTTGGCGGGCATCATCGATCTGACCGCCGAACGGGCCCGTCTGGAGAAGGAAATCGCCGCCTTCGACAGCGACATCGGCCATGTGAACAAGAAGCTGGGCAACCCCAACTTCGTGTCTCGCGCCGCGCCGGAAGTCGTCGACGAACAGCGCGCAAAGCTGGCCGAGGCCGAGGCGGGCAAGGTCAAGCTGCAGGCGGCGCTGGCGCGTCTGGCGTCGCTTTGACGCCCTGATGAAAGCAAGGCCGTGAAGACGCGGATTGATCAGCTTCTGGTCGCACGCGGCCTGTTCGACAGCCGCTCGCAAGCGCGCGCCGCGATCGAGGCGGGGCTGGTTCTGGCCGACGGCGTGATCGTGCGGAAGGCGTCCGAACAGTTCGCGGACGACATCGCGCTGGAGGCCCAGCCCGCCCACCCTTGGGTCGGGCGTGGCGCGCTGAAGCTGGACCACGCGCTGACCCTGTGGCCCGTCCTCGTGAAGGGCAGGGTGGCGCTGGATGTCGGCGCATCGACCGGCGGCTTTACCGAGGTTTTGCTGACCCGTGGCGCGGCGAAGGTGTTCGCCGTCGATGTCGGCTTCGGGCAGATGCACGCACGGGTGTCGTCCGATCCACGCGTAATCAATCTGGAGCGCACCGATGCGCGGGACCTTACGGAAAATCTGATCCCGCAGCCGCCCTCACTGGTCGTCTGCGACGCCAGTTTCATTAGCCTGATCAAAGTGCTTCCAGTCGCGCTCGATCTTGCAACCCCTGGCGCGGAGCTGGTCACCCTCGTCAAGCCGCAGTTCGAGGCCGATGGCCCGGGCGGCGGCAAGAAGGGCGTGATCAAGGATGCGAGGGCGCATGCGGCGGCCGTGGAGCGCGTGCGCGACTGGCTGGAAGCGTTGGGTTGGGCGGTTCAGGCGACAACCGAAAGTCCGATCACCGGTGGCGACGGCAATCTTGAGTTCCTGCTCTGGGCAAAGAAGCCGGGCTAGGGCCGTAACCCCCAAAACGGGCTCAAGTAG
>NZ_DAMBJX010000037.1:10471-29128 GCF_032067225.1 Brevundimonas vesicularis
GCCAACGGCCGATAGCCCCAAAACGGGCTCAAGTAGGCCAACGGCCGATAGCCCCAAAACGGGCTCAAGTAGGCCAACGGCCGATAGCCCCTGAAACAAAGAGAAACCGCCGGAGGATTACTCCTCCGGCGGCTCCGTCACGTCGTCGATCGACAGGGGGGCTGAAAATTAATCGACGACGCGATAGCGGCCGTACTGGTCGGGGCAGGTGCGGACGTAGCGGGTGTCCGTGCGACCATCCGGCAGACGAATCTGGCTTTCGGCCAGACGGCATCCGTCTGAATTCTGATAAGATTCGACCGGGCGTGAGCGGTCGTCGTAATAGCCGCCACGGCTGTAGGCATAGTCATCGCGACGATCATAGTCGTCGTAGCGATAGCCTTGGTCGCCGGTGTAACGATCGTCGTAATAGCCGTAGCTCGGTTGGCTATAGCCCTGGGCGTAATAGCCGTTCGAGCCATAGCTGCTCTGATAGCTGCGGCAGGCGTCCGAGCTGGATCGACCGACCTGCGACCCGACGACAGCGCCGAGCACGCCGCCCAGGATGCTGCCTTCCGTGCGTCGACCGCGTGCGGCCAGTTGCGAGCCGATGACGGCGCCCGCGCCGCCGCCGATCACCGCGCCGGCGCCGGTGCGGCCTTGGCGCTCACGCGCGCAAGGATCGTAATAGCGGCCGCTGTTGTAATCATACGAGCGGCTGTAGGCGCCCGTGCCGTAGTTCTGGCTATAGCCGCTGCCGTAATAGTTCTGGGCCGACGCCGTGAGCGGGGCAGCCGTGACGCCGAACGCCAGGGCGGCGACGGCGGCGATCGATGTTTTCGTGAGACGCATTTTCCAACCCTCTGAGGACCGAACGGTTTTCCGTCAAACGTTAACGGCAAAGCCTCGTGTCTCGTTGCACTAGGATTTACGACGGCGAAGCTGAACGGCAATTGATCGGTTCGTTCATCTTCGTTCATGTTCAGCCGGTCCGCCGTTGTAGCCCCGTGGCTTGAGCGAAAGGGGACGCCCGGCTAGAAGCCCGCCGATGGACATCTTCACCATCGACCGCGTCGGCGGCCAGGGCGACGGCGTCGCCCAGACGCCGTCCGGTCCGGTGTTCGCCGGCCTGACCTTGCCCGGCGAAACGGTGCGCGGCGTCGTAGTGGACGGTCGGTTGGAAGAGGTCGAGATCATCACGCCCAGCCCCGACCGGATCGCACCGGTCTCGCCTCAATATGGCGACTGTGGCGGCTGCTCGCTTCAGCATTGGTCGGAACAGCCGTATCTGGACTGGAAGCGAGAACAGGTGCGCCTGGCCCTGGCGCGCGAGCGGATCGAGACCGAGATCGAGGCGACGGTGGCGACCCCGCCGGCCAGTCGTCGCCGCTTGGCCCTTCATGCCCGTCGCACCCAGGATGGACGGGTGGTGCTGGGCTTCAAGGCGCGCCGCTCCTGGCGGCTGGTCGAAGTGAAGGCCTGTCCGGTCGCCGATCCCCGGATCGTGGCGGCCATTCCGGCGCTGACCCAGGTCGCCGCCGCTTTTTTCGAACATCCGAAATCGGCCCCGACCCTGCACGTCACCTGGACCCTGTCGGGGCTGGACGTCGATGTGACCGGGGTCGAAAGGCGCTCGGGCGGCGGCCTGTCGGCTGACGCCCAGATGCAGGCCATTCAGGCCGCACACCGGGCCGATCTGGCGCGCCTCAGTCTGGCAGGCGACACCCTGGTGATGGCGCGCCAGCCGAAGGTGGCGTTCGGTCCTGCGACCGTGTCCCTGCCGGCGGGTGGATTTCTGCAGGCGGTCCCTCAGGCCGAGACGGCGATGGTTGCGCGCGCGCTGGCGGCGGTGAAGGGCGCCAAGAAGATCGCCGATCTGTTCTGCGGCGCGGGAACCTTCACCTTTCCGTTGGCCACGGTCGCGCCGGTGATCGCAGCAGACGCATCCAAGCCGGGCATCGATGCGCTGAAGGCCGCCGTCGGTTCGGCCAAAGGGATGAAGGCCATCACGGCCGAGGCGCGCGATCTGTTTCGGCGGCCGATGAATCCCTATGACCTGAAGGGATGCGATGCCATCGTGTTTGACCCGCCGCGGGCCGGCGCGATCGACCAGACGGCTCAGATCGCCGACACCAAGGCCGGCGTGGTCGTAGGCGTGTCGTGCAATCCTCAGACCTTTGCGCGTGATGCGCGGGTGCTGATCGATGCCGGTTTTCGCCTGGAGACGGTGACGCCGGTGGATCAATTCCTGTGGTCCTCGCACGTCGAACTGGTGGGGGTTTTCAAACGATGACCTTTGACGACACGAGCGAAGAAGACGGCGGCGGTTTCGACGCCGACGACTGGATGCGGCTAAAGCCGTTCACCGGCGCCGTGGCGACGCTGGACGACGTTCAGGCGAGACGTGCGGTGTTCGCCTTGGGCGAAACCGACGATCCGCGTCCCATCGTCATGGATTTGCCTCAGCCGGTCATCTGGTGGGAAGAGGACGGCGAACAGGCGGCCGTGGCGGTTCAGGCCGAAAGCCACCTCGGCGCCGATGGCGAGGAGATGGAAATCCTGGGTCTGATCCTGCCGGACGGGGAGGGCGCGGTGGCCCTGATGGAGGATGTCGATCTGGTCGATGACACCGATCCGACCTGGCGCGATCTGGTCACGCGCGCCATCGATCCTTCGGCGGCGGACGACTAACCAAACAACTCCAGCTGAGGCCGGGCGTCGGCCGGCACCCGGAACTGGGTTTCGTCCAACAGGTGGTGTGGCGTGTCGAGGCCGTAGCGTTTGACGGCGGCCTTGAACCGGGTTCCGATCAGTTCGGCGACAGGGCCGGTTCCCTTCATCCGCTGAGACCAGTCGGCGTCATAATCCTTGCCCCCGCGTGTCTGGCGGATCAGGGACATGACGCGCGCCGCGCGATCCGGGCGGGCGTCGGCCAGCCATTCCCGAAACAGATCCTTGATCTCAAGCGGCAGACGCAGGGTGACATACATGGCCCGCGTCGCCCCGGCCTTGGCGGCGGCTTCCAGTATGGCTTCCAGTTCGTGGTCGTTCAGACCGGGAATGACGGGGGCGAAACCGACTCCGACAGGACAACCGGCGTCCGCCAGGCGGCTGATCGCCTCCAGCCGCTTGGCGGGGGTGGAGGCGCGCGGCTCCATCGCCCGCGCCAGCCCACGATCCAGGGTAGTGATGGAGACGAAGGCCGAGGCCACCCCCGCCTTGCCCATCGGGCCCAGAATGTCGGCATCGCGCGCGATCAACACCGACTTGGTGATGATGCTGAACGGATGCCTGAATCTTTGCATGACCTCCAGGATCGAGCGCGTCGACTTCAGATCACGTTCAACCGGCTGATAGGGGTCGGTGTTGCCGCCTATATGGATGCGCTTGCATCGGTATCGGGGTGCGAGGAACGCCTGTTCCAGCAAACTTGCGGCCTGGGGCTTGAAGAAGATCCGGCTCTCGAAATCCAGGCCCGGGGATAGGCCCATCCAGGCATGGGACGGACGGGCGTAGCAGTAGATGCAGCCATGTTCGCAACCTTTGTACGGGTTGATGGAGCGGTCGAAGCCGATGTCCGGACTGTCGTTCCGGGCGATGATGGTGCGGGCGTGTTCAGGGGTGAGGGTGGTGCGCAGAGGCGCGGCCTCGGCGTCGTCTTGCGTCCAGCCGTCATCGAACGACTGATGCTGCTCAGGCTCGTAGCGGCCGCTGGCATTCGAACGCGCGCCTCTTCCCTTGGCGGTTTCCATGGGAAGGACGATGCGACATCAGATAGAACAAAGCAAGAACATTTGTTCTAGCGGTTTTGGTTCAGTCGGGGCCGATGACCATGCAGGTCACGCGACGCGCGGCCAGCGCCTCGCAGGCGGACTTTGCCCCGGTTTCGGTCAAGCCGACAAAGCGCGAGCGATACCAGTCGCCGGCGGTCTGGACGTTGCGTTCGGCGGTGGCGAACTGATCGCGGAAGCGGCGATTGACCTCGGTCAGCCAGTCGGTCGCCACCTTTTCCTCGCGGAAGGCGCCGACCTGCACCGCCCAGCGACCGGCCGGCGTTCTGGGCGCGGCGCGTGTCGGTTCACGCGTTGCAGACGACGCAGAACGACGGGGCGTGGTGGACGGCGCGACAGCGGCATTGGCCGGGGCGCCGTTCAGCGAAGCGGTGACATTGCGTGGCCCGCGCGTAGCGGCGGAGGCGGCCGGCGCCGAACCGATGGGCGGCAGCGCTGCGGCGGCCCGCTGGCTGGCTGCGCGCTCCGACGGGGCAGGGGCGACGCGGGTCGGCAGGGCGGCGGGCGCCGGTGCGGCCGTATAGGCGACAGCGGTGGATTCCGCGCCGACGCCGTCCTCGTCGTCATTGACCGAAGCATAGGCGATCGGGGCGTCGGCGATCGCCGACCCGACGCCGAATCCGCGCTGCTCGAAGAAGGTCTGGGCCACCTGGATCCGCTCGCCTTGGGCGCGGCGGCGCTCGACCTCGAAGCCGGTGTCCATGAGTTCGGCGACGTGGGCGTTGCGGCTGGCGGTCGAACGGCCGCCCAGGACCACGGTGATCAGGCGTCGCCCGTCACGCACGGCCGAGGCGGCGAGGTTGTAGCCCGAGGCGTTGGTGTAGCCGGTCTTCATCCCGTCATAGCCGCGCCCTGTCGGCAGCAGGCCGTTGGTGTTGCGATAGTTGCGGCCGTTGTAGGCCCAGTCGTGAAGGCCGAAATAACTGTAGTACTGAGGGAAATCGCGCATGATCGCGCGCGCCAGAATGGCCTGGTCGCGCGCGGAGGTCACCTGACGTGCGTCCGGCAGGCCGTTTGCGGTGTAGTAGCGCGTCTGGGTCATGCCCAGCTGCGCGGCCTTCTGCGTCATCATATTGGTGAAGCGGGCTTCCGATCCGCCGATGTGCTCGCCAATGGCCAGGGCCATGTCGTTGGCGGACCGCACGGCGGTGGCGCGCATGGCGTCGTCCAGGGTGATGGTCTGGCCAGCAGCCAGGCCCAGTTTCGATGGCGGCTGGGACGCGGCGCGCGGCGAGATCGTCAGCACGTCGTTCACATTGGCCTTGCCCTGAGACAGCGCCTCGAACGTCAGATACAGCGTCATCATCTTGGTCAGGGACGCTGGATAGCGGCGGCTGTCGGCGTTTCGCGCGAACAGGACCTCGCCCGTGGCGGCGTCGATCACGATGGCGGCGTAGCGGCTGTTCTCCTGGGCCGAGTAGGCGGTCTGGGCCTCGATCGGCCTGACGTTTGCGCCCAGAACCAGCGAAAGCGCGAGGACGGCGAACAGGCCACGGCGGAGAAAAGCGATCATGGGCGGGACAACCCCTCGGTGAGCAGGGTGCGACAGGCCCCCCGGCCGTCACGAACAGACAGCTAGCATAGGAAGCGCGGGTTTCGTGGTGGTTAACCGCGCGTCAACGCAAATTTGACCGACCGATCAAGGTTATCGCCGATCATATTGTGCATTGCACAAAAAGCTTGAAAAACCTTCGCACATGCAGCATATTGCGGGTCTGCGAGATCCTCTCGCGTCATTATTTCCGCCCTCAGGTCCGTCCCCAAGGGCCTTTTATCTGAGAGACGATCATGGCCGACGCCGCTGAAACCGTGAAGAAAACCGCCGACCAAGCCACCGCCGCTGCGACTTCGGCCGCCGCCAAGGTCAAGGCGCAAGCCGAAACCATGCAAGCCGCTGGCACTCAGGCCTTCCGTGAAGGCATCGACAAGTCGACGGCCTCGATGGCCGAGCTGAATGCGCACAGCAAGAAGACCCTGGAAGCCATGGTCGAGTCGGTCACCGTCGCTCAGAAGGGCGCCGAGGCCCTGTCGCAACAGGCGCTGGGTTTCGCCAAGTCCTCGTGGGAAGACGGCGTCGCCGCCTCCAAGGAACTGTCGACCGCCCGTTCGGTGCAGGAGTTCTTCGAGCTCCAGACCGCCTGGGCCAAGAAGTCGATGGAGCGCTATGTCGCCGAGCTGACGAAGACGAACGAGATCGTCACCGCCACGGTCAAGGACAGCATCAAGCCGATCAACGAGCGCGTCACCGCCTCAGTCGAAACCTTCCAGGCCGCTCGCTAATCCCGCGAACCGCCTGAAGAATCGAGAAGGCCCCGGAGTTCGCTCCGGGGCCTCTTTGCTGTCAGGGCAGGGCGGAATGGTCGTAGCTGAAGACCCGCGCCAGCTTCCACTCGGCTCCCTCCTGTTTCCACATCTGCGTGAAGCGGGCGCGTCCGACGCGGGTTTCGGGTCCGTCGCCCTGGCGTTCGTAGAAGACGTGCTCGCCCGTTTCGACCGCGCCGTAGTTGTTGATGGGATAGACGGCCAGACCGTCCCGCACAGCCTCGCGCCGGGACCGCCAGGCGTCGGGCGCGCTACGGTCCTGACAGCGCGCCGCGTATTGCGCGACAAAGCCGTCGGCGTCGGTGGCCACGCGTCCGCCGCGGTCGTCGAAAAACTCGAAATCGTCGGTCAGCATGGCCCGAAGTCCGGCCGGGTCGCAGCCCTCGAAGAAGACAGCGAACAGTTTTGCGTCGGCCGCCATGACGGCGGTTTCCAGCGGCGTAGGCTGGGCGAAGGCGGCGAGCGAAAGGGCGGCGACGAGGGCGGCGGGCATGGCGATCGGGAGCTGTTCAACTGAGGCGCTCAACCTGAGCCGTTGACCTTCTGTGATCACGTGAAATCTTTGTCAGACGCCCTTCACGAAAGCCGTGACTGGACGCCGCTTCAATTCAGGCCATCATTCCCTATCTGAGAGCCAAGACGACTCCCCGATTACGGAACACGAATGCCCATACAAAGGCCCGGTGAGACCGGCGGCGGTCAAGGAACCGCCGTCGTCACCGAAACAAAGCCGAAGCTGCAAAAGCCCTCACTCTATCGAGTGCTGATTCTGAACGACGATTATTCGCCGATGGAATTCGTCGTCTATGTGCTGGAGCGGTTCTTCCAGAAGAGCCGGGAAGAGGCCACCCGCATCATGCTGCATGTGCATCAGCATGGCGTCGGCGTCTGCGGCGTCTTCACCTACGAGGTCGCCGAGACCAAGGTCGCGCAGGTCATCGAGACGGCGCGCCGCCACCAGCACCCTCTGCAATGCACGATGGAAAAGGACTGAGAGGAGCCTCCCTATGCCTTCATTTTCCCGTCCTCTCGAAGAAACCCTGCACCGCGCGGTGGGATACGCCAATGCGCGCAGGCACGAGTATGCGACGCTTGAGCACCTGCTGCTCGCGCTGATTGACGATCCCGACGCGACCGGCGTGATGCAGGCCTGCAACGTCGATCTGTCGGCGTTGAAAGCGGCGCTGACCCTCTATGTCGACAACGACCTGGCCGCCCTGGCGACCAGCGACGGCGAGGACGCCAAGCCGACCGCCGGCTTCCAGCGCGTGATCCAGCGTGCGGTCATCCACGTCCAGTCGTCCGGCCGCGAGGAAGTGTCTGGCGCCAATGTGCTGGTCGCCATCTTCTCCGAGCGCGAGAGCCATGCCGCCTACTTCCTGCAAGAGCAGGACATGACGCGCTATGACGCGGTCAACTTCATCGCCCACGGCATCGCCAAGAAGGCGGGCGCCAACGAGGCGCGTCCGGCCAAGGGCGCTTCGCCCGAAGAGGCCGAGGATGCTTCAGCCGTCAAACAGGGCGGCGAGGCGCTGGAAGCCTATTGCGTCGACCTCAACGAGAAGTCGCGCCAGGGCAAGGTCGATCCCCTGATCGGTCGTCAGGCCGAGGTGGATCGCTCGATCCAGATCCTGTGCCGTCGGACCAAGAACAACCCGCTTCTGGTCGGTGATCCCGGCGTCGGCAAGACCGCCATCGCCGAAGGTCTGGCCCGCAAGATCGTCAACGGCGAAGTGCCCGACGTCCTGAAGGACGCCACCATCTACTCGCTCGATATGGGCGCGTTGCTGGCCGGCACCCGCTATCGCGGCGACTTCGAGGAACGCCTGAAGCAGGTGGTCAAGGAACTAGAGAACCACGACAACGCCGTGCTCTTCATCGACGAGATCCACACGGTGATCGGCGCGGGCGCCACCTCGGGCGGAGCGATGGACGCCTCGAACCTGTTGAAACCGGCCCTGGCGTCCGGCACGCTGCGCTGTATGGGATCGACGACCTACAAGGAATATCGCCAGCACTTCGAGAAGGACCGCGCCCTGGTGCGTCGCTTCCAGAAGATCGACGTCAACGAGCCGACGGTCGAGGATACGGTGAAAATCTTGAAGGGCCTGAAGACCTACTACGAGCAGCACCACAAGGTCCGCTACACCGACAGCGCCGTGCGCACGGCGGTGGAGCTGTCGGCGCGCTACATGACCGACCGCAAACTGCCGGATAAGGCGATCGACGTGATCGACGAGGCCGGGGCGTCGCAGATGCTGCTGACCGAATCCAAGAGGAAGAAGGTCATCGGTCAGAAGGAAGTCGAGGCCGTCATCGCCAAGATGGCCCGCATCCCGGCCAAATCAGTGTCGAAATCCGATACCGAGAGCCTGCGAGAGCTGGAAACCGATCTGAAGCGTGCGGTTTTTGGTCAGGAGCAAGCCATCGAACAGGTGTCGGCGGCCATGAAGCTGGCGCGGGCAGGTCTTCGCGATCCCAACAAGCCGATTGGCAGCTTCCTGTTCAGCGGCCCCACCGGCGTCGGCAAGACCGAGGTCGCCAAGCAGCTCGCCGCCACATTGGGCATCGAGATGCAGCGTTTCGACATGTCTGAATATATGGAGCGCCATACGGTAAGCCGTCTGATCGGCGCGCCTCCCGGCTATGTCGGTCACGACCAAGGCGGGCTGTTGACCGACGCGGTCGATCAGCATCCGCACGCCGTCGTGCTGCTGGACGAGATCGAGAAGGCGCACCCGGATGTCTACAACATCCTGCTGCAGGTGATGGACAACGGCATGCTGACCGATGCGGTCGGCAAGAAGGTCGATTTCAGGAACGTCATCCTGATCATGACCACCAACGCCGGCGCCGCCGACAATGCTCGAGCCTCCATCGGCTTTGGCCGGGGCAAGGTCGAGGGCGAGGATGACAAGGCCATCCAGCGCCTGTTCGCGCCGGAGTTCCGCAATCGCCTGGACGCCATCGTGGCCTTCAAGCCGTTGCAAGCCGACACGATCCGCTCGGTGGTGACCAAGTTCATCCTTCAGCTGGAAGCCCAGCTGGCGGACCGCAACATCACCATCGAACTGACCGACGAAGCCGCCGACTGGCTGGCCAAGAACGGCTTCGACGAACTGTACGGCGCGCGTCCGCTGGCGCGGGTCATCCAGGACTCGATCAAGAAGCCGTTGGCCGACGACATACTGTTCGGCCGCCTGACGCGCGGCGGACACGTCAGGGTCCAGCTGAAGGACGGCAAGATCGACTTCGACATCACGAGCGCCAGCGCGCCCGCGAAGGCCGAGGAAGAAGAGACGGCCTGATCCTCAAAGAGGCGAAGGCGGAAGGCCCGGCTGGCAGCAGCCGGGCCTTTTTCTATGCCTGCTTGTAGGGTGATAGTTCTTCGGTCATCGCCTGCATCTGCCCTGCGACAGCCGGGCGTTCGCCGTCCAGATAGCGGGCGACGGGATCGCGCAGGGCGGGGTCGGCGATGAAATGGGCGGAATAGACGGGGGAGGGCAGATAGCCGCGCGCGATCTTGTGGTCGCCCTGGGCCCCGGCTTCGACGCGGGACAGGCCACGCGAAATGGCGAATTCGATAGCCTGATAGTAGCAAAGCTCGAAATGCAGGAACGGCACGTCTTCCAGCGTGCCCCACTGACGGCCGTAAAGCGCATCTCGGCCGATGAAGTTCAGGGCGCCGGCGATGGGCGTCTCATCCCGAAACGCCATGACCAGGGCGATCCGGTCGGCCATGGTCGCGCCGATGCGACTGAAGAAATCGCGCGTCAGATAGGGCCGGCCCCACTTGCGTGAGCCGGTGTCCATGTAGAAGGCGAAAAAGGCGTCCCAGTGGGCCTCGGTGATGTCGGTGCCGGTGAGGACGCGGATATCCAGATCGGCTTGGGCGTCGCGGCGCTCGCGCTTGATGGTCTTGCGGCGGTTGGCCGACAGGGCGGCCAGAAAGTCGTCGAATGTCCGATAGCCGTTGTTGCGCCAGATGAACTGGATGTCCTGGCGCGGCAGCAGACCCGCCTCGGCCATGGCCGACCATTCCGGTTCGGTCGGGAAGTTGACGTGCAGAGACGAGACGCCCAGCCGTTCGACCAAGGTCACCGCCCCCTGGATCAGGGCCTGACGCACCGTCGCGGCGTCGGTCTCGGGATGGTTCAGGAAGCGCGGGCCGGTCGCGGGCGTAAAGGGCACGGCGCCCAGCAGCTTGGGATAATACCGGCCGCCGGCCCGTCCGTAAGCGTCGGCCCAGCTGTGGTCGAAGACATATTCGCCCTGGCTGTTGCCCTTCAGATAGAGGGGCATGACGCCCAATACCGCGTTGTCTTCACCCCTCAGAGCCAGGTGGCGTGGGGCCCAGCCCTGGCGCGGCGCGGCGCTGCCCGAGGCCTCGCACGCGTGCAGAAAATCATAGGAGACAAAGGGATCGCCGGTGGGCAGCGCGCACGCGTCCCAGGCCTCTCGGCCGATGTCGGCGATCCCTTCGTGAACCGAGATCTGAAAGATCAGCGGATCTCCACGATCGCATCGATCTCGACGGCGAAACCGAGCGGCAGCTTGTACACGCCGACGGCCGAGCGGGCGTGCTTGCCAGCTTCGCCGAAGACCTCGACCATCATGTCCGAGCAGCCGTTGATGACGGCGGGAATGGCGGTGAAGTCGGGACCGGCCTGAACGAAGCCGCCCAACTTGACGATGCGGACCACACGGTCCAGATCGCCATCGCAGGCGGCCTTGATCTGGGCGATCAGGTTCAGACCGCACAGCCGCGCGGCTTCCAGCGCCTGCTCCGGCGTCACGTCCACGCCGACCGTGCCCTTGATCCCGCCGTTCGCGTCGTTCGACAGCTGACCCGAGATGGTGACCTGATTGCCCGAGCGGACATAGGAGACATAGCTGGCCACCGGCTTGGCGGGTTCCGGCAGAGTAAGGCCGAGTTCGGCGATGCGGGCTTCGATGCTCATGGGGGCTCCTGTTTATCTGGGCGCGGTTTAGCGCGGGGCAAGGGCGGCGTCACCCGTTCGGCGCGCTTTAAAGGTTCGCCAACCGCCCCGTGTCATGGTGCGATCATGGATATGCACCTGACCCCCGACGTCGCCGCCTTCCATGCCGTGCTGGCGCGGTTGTCTGCCGGCGACCGCGCGCGTGTGGACGCCGCCGTGCTCCCGGCCGCGCAAAAGGCCGCCGAGGCCGCGCCGCATTGGGACTTCGAAATGCCGGCCAAGGCGGTGGATGCGCTGTTGGGCGCTGATGCGTCGGACGATGTGCGTCGCGGCCTGGTCGCCGCCTGGGCGCTGCAACTGCCCGACCGTGCGGCGGCGATGAACCTGCCGGCCGAGGTCATGGCCCTCTATCCCTACTGGATCGAACAGTTGGCGGCGTTTCTGGACAAGGCCGAGGGCGACTACGTTTTCGACCACTGGTCCAAGGACGTGCGCTTCACCCTGGCGCTCAGCGTGCCGGGGGCCAAGAGCCAGGTGATCGACCTGTCGTCGCCTGTCGGGCCGGGCCAGATCGTCAAACACGTCCGCGACGGCTGGGGCGTCAAGCCGTTGTTCCGCTATCTGGCGGCGGGCGCCAAGCGCGAGCCTTGGCTGGAGGTTCACACCGAGAGCCGCTGGTTGCGCGGCTTCAACGAGGACGGCTGGAACGAGGCCTGGGCGACAGCGGCCGAACTGTGCCGCGCGCGGTCCGAACTGGCCGGCATGATCGGCTCCAGCTGGTTCTACGACCCACCCCTGACCGAGATAAGCCCCCGCCTAGCCCACCTGCGCCTGAACCCGCTGAAGGGCGGCGCCTTCATGGTCCATCAAGGACCCGGCGAGATCCATACCGAACGGGCGGCGACGGCGTCGGCGTCGCGCAAGGCGCTGATCGACAGCGGGGAATACACTGCCCGGTCATGGCTGATGATCTGGCCCCGCAAGGAGCTGATCGCCTGGGCGGATCGGCGTAACGCCGCCTGATTTCAGGCTGTCGCCATCCGCCACGCCGCCGCGACCGGCTGAATGTCCAAGTCGGCCGCCCTGGCCAGTCGGATCAATCGATCGATGTCCTCTGGACGGCAACCATACGGGGTCGGCGCGTCGCTGACGTCGTGGCCGTAGGCGATCAGCAAGCCTTTGGATGAAGCCGTCTCCGCCACCAGCGCCTCCAGGTCGTAGCCGGGCAGACGACGGCTCTCCAGGCCGATGGCCTGTAGCAGATTGCGATCCGTACGCCCGGCGTTGATCCCGTCGCGGACGCCGCGCCCGCAAAGGAAGCGTTTGTCAATCACCGCTTTTGATCCCAAGGCGCAATCCCCGAACGGATAGGCGAAAGTCTGCATTTCGTATCCGTCCAGCCGTTCGGCCACCCAGGCGGCGTTGCGGGCCAGGCTGGCGTCCAGTTCGGCCGGCGAAAGGGTCAGGGTCGAGACATGCTCATAGGTGTGGCATCCGACTTCGTGCCCGGCCTCGTGGAGGGCTTGCAGATGCTCCACCTCAAACTGGGGCAGGTCCAGATTGCGACCGCCCGACAGCCCTCCACAGACATAGTAGGTCGCCTTGACCCCGTGCTGAGCCAGGATCGGCCCGGCCTCGGTCCAGGCCGATGCCGGGATGTCGTCGAACGACAGGCTGAGGACGCCGCGCGCGGGCCGCACGTCGGCAGGACGGACATCGAGATAGCGGCCGGCGCGGCGACGCATCTTGTCGAAAAAGGCGCTCATGCCCGCCTTGTCGCACGATGGGCTTAAGGCCGAGTTTCAGACCGTGACGGGTTGAGCCGTCAGACCGCGCACGCCGAAGACACGGCGATAGCGTTCGATCTCGCCGGGATCGCCGACCGCTTTCGCGGGATTGTCCGACAGTTTGACGGCGGGGCGACCGCCGGCCTCGACCACCTTGCAGACCAAGGAGATCGGCTCCAGTTCCGGCGCGAAGGCGGGCGAACAGTCGCGGAAATCATTGGTCAGATTGGTGCCCCAGCCGAAGCTGAGACGCGCGCGACCATGGAAATGGGCGTCGGTCGCCTCGATCCCGTCGATGTCCATCCCGTCGGAGAAGATCAGCAGCTTCTCTTTGGGGTCGCGCCCATGCGCGCGCCACCAGTCGATCAGGCGGTCGCCGGCCGGGATGGGCGGGGCCGAGTCCGGCCGGAAACCGGTCCAGTCCGCGACCCAGTCCGGCGCCTGCTCCAGAAACGCCTCGGTGCCGAAGGCGTCGGGCAGAACGATCAGCAGATTTCCCGCATAGTGTCTGCGCCATTCGTCCAGCACCGCATACGGCACCTGGGCCAAAGCCGCATCGTCGGGCGCCAGGGCCGCCAGAACCATCGGCAGTTCGTGGCCGTTGGTGCCGATGGCTTCGAGATCGTTCTCCATGGCGTGCAGGACGTTGGACGTGCCGATGAAGGATTTGCCCAGCCCCTCCTTCAACGCCTGAATGCACCAGCGTTGCCAAAGGAAGCCGTGCCGCCGCCGCGTTCCGAAATCCGACAAGGCGAGGTCGGGCAGGGCGCGAAGTCGCTCGACCTTGGACCACAGCCGCGTCTTGGCGCGCGAATACAGGATGTCCAGTTCGAACCGGCCCAGCCGCCGCATCCCGACCCGGCAGCGCAGCTCGTTCAGTATCGCTAGCGCCGGGATTTCCCACAGCGTCACCTCGGCCCAGGCGCCCGAAAAGGTCAGCACATACTGCCCGTCCTGAACTGACAGGTCGTAGTCCGGCAGGCGATAATCGGTCAGCCAGCCGATGAAGTCGGGCGAGAAGATCTGCTTCACGCCATAGAAGCTGTTGCCCGCCAGCCAGACCAGTTCCTTGTTGGTGAAACGCAAGGTGCGGGCGTGATCCAACTGCTCACGCAGGGCATCGATATCGATCTCGTCGGCCAGACGCACGGTCTTGGTGCGGTTGATGACCTGGAAGACGACCGGCACGTCGCGATGCTCGCGCCAGATCATCTGCAGCATCAGCAGCTTGTAGAAGTCCGTGTCCAGCAGGCTGCGGACGATCGGGTCCAGGCGAAAGCCGTGGTCATAGGCGCGTTTGGCGAGATCCATGCCCTGTCCTACGGCTTCAGCGCGCGGCCCGCCACCACCGCATCCTTGCCGAACTTTTCGCGCAGCACGTCGATGGCGCGCTCCGTCTTCAAGGCGCGTGTCTCACTGGTCTGGAACAGGCCGGCGGGCGCGTCCTCCGCGTCCTGCACATCGGCCATGCCGATGCCGATCAGGCGATAGGGCCGGCCCAGTTCGGGCTTCAGCAGATCGCGCCCCTCAGCGAACAGGGCGCGCGCCGTCTGCACCGGATCGGGCAGGGTGACGCGTCGGGTCACGATCTTGAAGTCGGTGCGCCGCAGCTTGAGCACCAGCACCCGGCTGGCGACCCCATCGCGGCGAGCCTTGGACGCCAGTTTCTCGCACAGGGGCCACAGCTCGGCCTCCAGCGCCTCGGCAGAAATCAGATCTTCGTTGAAGGTCGTTTCGGCGCTCATCCCCTTGCGATCGCGCTCGGGGTTCACGGCGCGGGCGTCGCGGGCATGGGCCAGATCGTGCAGGCGCAGACCGGATTCGCCGTAGCGTTTGACGAGATCGCGCACGTCTGCGCGCGCCAGATCGCCGATGGTCGAATAGCCGTCGCTGCGCAATGCCTTGCCGAACACGGGCCCGACGCCGGGCAGGGCGGTGACGGGGCGCGGCGCCAGCAAGGCCTGGGCGTTGGCGGCGCCGACCACGGAGAAGCCGCGCGGCTTGTCCATCTCCGACGCCATCTTGGCCAAGAAGCGGTTGGGGGCCAGGCCGATGGAGACGGTCAGGCCGGTTTCCTCCTCGATCTGCTTTTGGAACCGGATCAACTGAAGCGCCGGCGGGCCGCCGTTCAGCCGCTCTGTGCCCGACAGATCAACCCAGGCCTCATCCAGCGACAGCGGCTGGATCAACGGTGTCAGCTGCCCCAAAGCCCCCAGAATGCGCTGCGATTCGAAGACGTATTTGGTGAAGTCCGGCTTGATCACCACGGCCTCGGGACAGGCCTTCAACGCCTTGAACATGGGCATGGCGGAGCCGACGCCATACTGACGCGCGACATAGCAGGCGGTGGAGACCACACCGCGCTTTCCGCCGCCGACGATCACCGGCTTGTCGCGCAACTCTGGCCGGTCGCGCTTCTCCACTGAGGCGTAGAAGGCGTCGCAGTCCATGTGTGCGATCGACAGCAGGTCCAGTTCGGCGTCTGCGACTACGCGCCGCGATCCGCACGCCGGACAGCGGTTCTCGCGCGGCCCAGCGGGATCTTCGCCGGTCCACAGGCAGTCGCGACAGATGGCCTTGATGGCCACGCTTAAGGTCTCCGTAAGGTTGGCTTCACCCCAACTTAAGACTGGGCGCCTACGAATGCGACCAACGAGGCGTCCCGCGTTCGAGGGGCGCGCAGGTCAGGTGATGATGTCCAAGAAAGTCCTCATCGTCGAGGATAACGAGCTGAACATGAAGCTTTTTCATGATCTGCTCGATTCCCAGGGCTATGAGACCCTGCAGACCCGCGAGGGCTTGCAGGCGCTCGCCTTGGCGCGCGCCCATCATCCCGACCTGATCCTGATGGATATCCAGTTGCCTGAAATCTCCGGCCTGGAGGTCACCAAATGGCTGAAGGACGACGAGGAGCTGAACCACATCCCCGTCATCGCCGTCACCGCATTCGCCATGAAGGGCGATGAGGAGCGGATACGTCAGGGCGGCTGCGAGGCCTATATCTCCAAGCCGATCTCGGTCATGCATTTCCTTGAAACCATCCGGCAGCACCTCGGATGAGCGCCCGTATCCTCGTCGTCGACGATGTGGACGTGAACGTCCGCCTGCTCGAAGCCAAGCTGACCATCGAATATTACGATGTGCTGACCTGTAACGACGGCCTGTCAGCCCTGGCCATCGCCGCCGAGCACCAGCCGGACCTGATCCTGCTGGACGTCATGATGCCCGGCATGGACGGGTTCGAGACATGCCGACGGCTGAAGGCCCAGGCCGAGACGCGCCAT
Source organism: Brevundimonas vesicularis (assembly GCF_032067225.1). Classification (GTDB taxonomy): domain Bacteria; phylum Pseudomonadota; class Alphaproteobacteria; order Caulobacterales; family Caulobacteraceae; genus Brevundimonas; species Brevundimonas vesicularis_F. The sequence continues at coordinate 26,575 of NZ_DAMBJX010000037.1, forward strand.
ATTCCCGTCGTGCTGGTCACGGCGCTGGACGGGCGCGAGGATCGGATCAAGGGGCTTGAGGCCGGAGCCGACGACTTCCTGACCAAGCCCATCGACGACGTCATCCTGTTCGCGCGGGTCAAGTCGCTGACGCGGCTGAAGCACGTCATGGACGAGCTGCGCGAGCGCGAGGAAAGCGGCCGTCGTCTGGGCGTCGATTCGGACAATGCTGCGCGGCTGCGTAGCGAGGGCGGGCGCGTTCTGATCGTCGACGACGACCAGCGTCAGGCCGAGAAGATCGCCCAGGAACTGGGCGGCGAACATCGCGTCACCATCGAAACGGATCCCGAGGCGGCGCTGGTTGCGGCCAAGGGCGCGCTGGACCTGATCATCGTCAACGTCGCCGCCGCCAGCTTCGACGGCCTTCGGATCGTCGCCCAGGCCAAGTCGGGCGATGCCCGCCGCGCGCCGATCCTGGCGATCGTGGAGCCGACCGAAAGGCCGCGCATGATCAAGGCGCTGGAACTGGGCGCCGCCGACATCCTGCCGCGCCCTGTCGATACCGAGGAGCTGTCGGCGCGGGTTCGCACCCAGATCCGTCGCAAACGCTACACCGACTTCCTGCGCCAGAAGCTGGACAGCAGCATGGAAATGGCCGTCACCGACGCCCTGACCGGCCTGCACAACCGGCGCTACATGACCGGCCAGTTGCAGGCGCTGGTGGGTCGTGCGGCCCAGGGCGGAGCCCAGGTGGCCGTGCTGGTTCTGGACATCGACCACTTCAAGTCCGTCAACGACAGCTTCGGCCACGACGCTGGCGACGAGGTGCTGGTGGAGTTCGCCGTGCGCCTGGCCACCAATGTCCGGGCCGTGGACCTGCCATGCCGCATGGGCGGGGAGGAGTTCGTGGTGGTCATGCCGGGCGCCAGTCTGGAAGACGCCGGCCGTGTCGCCGAACGGATTCGCCGCGACGTCGCCTCCGCGCCGTTCCGCGTCATGGGTGGCAAGGAGCAGATCACCATCACCATCTCGATCGGCGTGGCCGCCACGACCGGCGACGGCGATACGCCCGAGGGCTTGCTGAAGCGCGCCGACGAAGGGGTCTATGAGGCTAAGGCCGCCGGCCGCAACCGGGTCATCGCCAAGGCGGCGTAACAAGGGCGTCCAGACAACGAAAAACGCCCGGCTGAAGACCAGCCGGGCGTTTTCAATTCTCAGCGGATCAAGGACTTACTTGATCTTGCCTTCCTTGAACTCGACGTGCTTGCGCACGACGGGATCGTACTTCTTGACGACCATTTTCTCGGTCATGGTGCGGGCGTTCTTCTTGGTGACATAGAAGAAGCCGGTGTCGGCCGTGGAGTTCAGGCGGATCTTGATGGAAGCCGGTTTGGCCATCGGAATTACCTCTGCGACGGCGAAAGCCGCTTAAAATAAGAGGCGCGGAACATACTCAGGATCGCCCCAAAGTCAACGGGCGCGATGCCACGTTGATGAGGCGGAACGCACATATAGTCTGACCGCATGAAAATCGCATCCCTGCTGGCCGCTGCGGCCCTGATGTCCTTGTCATGCGTCGGCGTCGCAACGGCCGATCCGGCTCAGTCCCAGGACGATTTCATGGCGCGGTTGAACGCCCTGTGCGGCCAACGATTCGAAGGCCATGTCGTCACCACCGACGCCGCCGACGCCAGGTTCGCCAGCGAGCGGCTGGTCATGCATGTTCGCGACTGTTCGCCGGATGAGGTGCGTATTCCCTTCGCCGTGGGGTCGGATCGTTCGCGCACCTGGGTCGTGACCAAGACCGACACGGGCCTTCGGCTGAAGCACGATCACCGACACGCGGACGGCACGACCGACGTGCTGCACTGGTATGGCGGCGACACGGTCAAAGCCGGCACGGCCGAGCGTCAGGAATTCCCGGTCGACGCCGAATCGATCGCCCTGTTCAACGAAAACGACGCGGCCGTCTCGACCACCAATGTTTGGGCGATGGAGGTTCATCCCGACCGAGTGTTCGCCTACGAACTGCGTCGTCCCAACCGGCATTTCCGCGTGGAGTTCGACCTGACCAAGCCGATGGCCGACTAGGGTCAGACTGCGCGCCAGGCCTGGATCGGCCGCACGGTGGCGCAGGCGGGGCCGCCGTCCTTGGTGCGGCCGGGCAGGACGACTTCCAGCACCTCGCCCTGGCGCGCCTGGGCCAGCAGATCGGCGGGAATGTCGTGGACGTCGATCTTGGCGCGTCGGCTCCATTCGCTGGCGTGCTGGCCTGCTGACGTGCCGATCGCGATATAGACGAACCGCCGCATCGCTCCCTCGCGCCGCACGAAGGGGCCGGTCAGGCGGCCATCCTCGGACAGGGTGACCGGCACGTCGAAGCTGGTCGGGCCGTCGCCGGCGATGCGCGGCTCGACCGGCATGTTGGCCTTGTCCTGCAGGCTGTAGGCGACGCCCGCGATCGGCTCAGCGATTGTCAGGCGCAGGGTGATCGTCGATCCCGCCATGTCAGTCCCTGTGTTCGACCGTGTGGCGGCCCCGCACCATCCGCACGAAGGGCAGGGGACGGTTCGGG
>NZ_DAMBJX010000038.1:0-22201 GCF_032067225.1 Brevundimonas vesicularis
CGTGCAGTGTCGCCGCCGTCGGCGAGGGCGTCCAGGCGGTGTTCGCGCCCGTTTTCGGATGACCGATCTTCTGCTCCAGCATGTCCGCCATCCGGTCCGGCGCCGCCCACATCCCCTTGCCGATCTGGGCCTTACCGGACAGGCCGCATTTCAAGCCAATGGCGACGTTTCTCGCCTCATAGGCCGCGATCCAGGCGCTGGACTTGATGTCGGCCTTTCGCACCACCGGCCCGGCCTGCATGGCCGTGTGGATCTCGTCGCCGGTGCGATCCAAAAAGCCGGTGTTGATGAAGACGATCCGGTCCTTCACCGCCTGAATGCAGGCCGCCAGATTGGCCGAGGTCCTGCGCTCCTCGTCCATCACCCCGACCTTGATCGCATGGCGGGGCAGGGCCAGCAGATCCTCGACCGCATCGAACAGCCGGTCGGTGAAGGCGGCCTCTTCCGGCCCGTGCATCTTGGGTTTGACGATATAGACAGAGCCCGTCGCGCTGTTGCCGAACCCGCCCAGACCCTTGATGTCATAAAGCGCGATCAGGCTGGTCACGATGGCGTCCATGATCCCCTCCGGCGCCTCAGACCCGTCTGCCAGACGAATGGCCGGGGTCGTCATCAGATGCCCGACGTTGCGCACGAACAGCAGGCTGCGCCCCTTCAGCATCACCGACGACCCGTCCGGCGCCATCCACTGGCGATCCGGCTCCAGAGCGCGGGTCAGGGTCTCGCCGCCCTTCTTGAACGTCGCGGACAGGTCGCCGCGCATCAGACCCAGCCAGTTGCGATAGGCCTCGGCCTTGTCGGCCGCATCAACCGCCGCGACGGAATCCTCCAGATCGACGATGGTCGACAGGGCCGACTCCAGCACCACGTCCGCCAGACCGGCCGCATCGCTGCGCCCCACCGGGTGGCTGCGGTCGATCACCAGTTCGATGTGCAGTCCGTTGTTGACCAGCAGGATCGAGGCGGGCGCGCTGGCCTCGCCCGTGAAGCCTACGAACTGTCCCGCATCCTTCAGCGCGGGTGACAACGCGCCGTCGATCACCGACCAGCCGGCGACATCCGAATGCGAACTCTCCGCCAGCGGCGCCGCCTCATCCAAAAAGGCCTTGGCCCGCGCCACCACCCGCGCGCCGCGCGCCGCGTCATAGCCGCCGCCGGCCGGCAGGTCGCCCAACGCATCCGTGCCGTAAAGCGCGTCATACAGGCTGCCCCACCGTGCATTGGCGGCGTTCAGTAGGAAGCGAGCGTTCAGCACCGGCACGACCAACTGCGGCCCGGCCATGCGCGCAATCTCGGCGTCCACGCCTTCGGTCCCGATCGTGAACGGTGCCGGCTCCTCGACCAGATAACCGATCTCTTTCAGGAAGGCTTCCGACGCCGCCACATCATACGGCTGGCCCCGCCGCGCCCGATGCCAGTCGTCGATCTGCGCCTGCAAGGCGTCGCGTCGCGTCAGAAGCGCGCGGTTCTCGGGCGCGAACCGTTCGAAAATCGCTGCCGCTCCGCTCCAGAACGCCGCCGCATCAAGCCCCAGCCCCGGCAGCACCTCCTGCTCGATCAGGGCGATCAGTTCGCCCGCGACCTTCAGCCCGGCGCGATCTTCATGGGTCGTCATGACGGCCTCTCTCCGGCGCGACGCCGGCCTGTAACAATGCGTGATCAGGTAAGCCGAGGCCGCACACTGGCGCAAGGGTCACGTCGCGTCATCGCCGTCGCTTTTCGTCCACGGCGACAGCCGGCTGGTCACAAACGCTTAACCGCGTCCGTGAACGGGACCGCAAGCGACGGCGCCTATTGTGAGCTTACGGACGAACTCGCGTCCGGTCAGTCGAGCGTCTCGCCCATGCTGTTTCTTCTGAACGACGTCGTGTTCGACCTGGACGAGGCCTGCCCGGTCACGCCCGCCGACGCGCGCCGGTTCGAGAAGCTGGGTCTGGACTATCTGCTGGAACTGGGCTGCGAACTGTTCGCCGAGGACCCGCTGCTTCACCGCAACGACCCCGAACGCGCCCGTCGCCTGGCCTGGCTGATCGCCGAGCGCAGCCCGGACGTAAACGCCGCCCTGTTCGCGGCGCCGGCCCCCGCCTGCAATCCCGACCTGGTCGAGCCGCGTTTCTGCACCCTGCCCGAACAGGTGATGCGTCAGCTTCAGGCCAAGGGCCGTCGCCTCGACGCCGTCTCTGCCGACCGCGCCGTTTGGAACCGCCTGGCCGCCTGATCGCGGCCTGAAACGCCGTCAGAAGACGGCGTTGAACACCACATGGACCAGCGTCGCCACGGCTACGATAAAGCCGAAGCCGACGACCAGCCCCACCGCCGGATGCAGCGGCGCCCGCTCACGCGGCGCATGGGCGATACGGTCTTGAGGATGGATGACAGCCATCGTCCTTGTCCTTTCCCTATGATCCCGGATCGATCCGGGAGGGGAGCGTCGGACTCTGACGGCCTGATCGTCTCCTCCAGAACCGAACATGACTCCGATAGCCCTTCGTGGCGAGGGGTTAGTTTACGTGGACCAATCGGCTGGACGTCGGCGCGTGGAAGTTGCACCTTCGCCCTCACGGGATGTTCGGGACTGATTGTATGAGTTCGAAGCTGGTAACCTGCGCCATTTCGGCGGTGGGATCGATTGTGTTTGCCGCAATGGCTCAGCCAGCACGGGCGGACTGGCTGCGGGCCGAAAGCGAACGCTTCATCGTCTATAGCGACGGCGGCGAGCGCGCCCTGCGCGATTACGTCCAAAAACTCGAGATTTTCGATCGTGTCATGCAGGTCCGACACGGCGGCTCGATCTCGGATGAGCCGCAGCGCAAAATGCCGATCTATCTCGTCGGCGGTCGCCGAGGCCTGACGCGTGTGCACCCGCAGAGCGGTGAAAACACGATGGGCACCTACTTCCCGACGGAAGAGGATATCTTTGCGGTCGCCATCAGAGGCGACGGCGACGGCGGGATGTCGGGCGACGACATCCTGATGCACGAATACGCCCACCACTTCATGCTGGGCAACTTCCCCGGATCCTACCCGGCGTGGTTCGTCGAAGGCTTTGCCGAATACTACATGACCGCAGACATCGACGTCCGAGATCGGAAAGTTCAGCTGGGCCAGTTCAACCAGAACCGCGCCTACTGGATTATGGCGGAAACCTGGATCCCGCTTGATGTCCTGCTGACCAAGCGTCCGGGTGAAGTTCGATCCGAGAGTCAGAAAGCGACCTACTATCCGATCGCCTGGCTGCTGACCCACTGGTTCATCAGCGATCCTGCGCGCCTGGAGCAGTTGGAAGACTATCTGAAGCGCGTTTCGGGCGGTGAGGACTCCGTAGCTGCGATGGAGGCTTCCACTGGCATGTCGCTTCGTGACCTTCAGGTCGCGCTTCGACGCTACACCCGTGGTCGCCTGATGGGCAGAACGCTCAGCGGCCAGTTCCCAACGGCCGACATCGTCGTCACGCGACTGTCGCCCGCCGCCGATGATCTCCTGCTCATCAATCAACGGCTCAAGATCGGCGTCCCTGACGAAGATCGCCAGGCCTTGGGCCAAGAGGTCGCCAGGCTGGCGGCCCGGCATGGCGACGATCCTTTGGCCTTGCTCGCAGCCGGCCATGCCGGTCTCCATTTCGGCGATCGCGCCGCTGGCGAACGTGCGCTTCAACGCCTGCTGGAAATCAATCCGAACCATGTCGAAGCCCTGCAGTTCCTGGCGCAGGAGCGGCTCAAACAAGCGCGCGAGGCCGAAGACGACGACCAGGCTCAGGCGCTGCGCGTCCAGGCGCGCGGCTATCTCTCTCGCGCCTATGCAGCCGGTCAGAACGACTACCGCACCCTTATGCTGATGTCCGAACTCCGTCGGACCCAGCCCGGCTATCCTAACGAAAACGATTTGCTGACCCTGGGCCTGGCGCTGGATCGCGCCCCTCAACTGGCGGCGGTGCGCTTTCCCTATGCAGACGCCCTGGTGAAAACCGGCAAGCCGGAAGAGGCGATCGCGGTGCTGAAACCGGTGGCTAACAATCCGCACGGCGGCGCCGCTTCCATCTTCGCAAGCGGCATGATCGCCGCCATCGAAAAGGGCCAGGCCTTGCCGGAGATCACGCAAGACGCCGAAGCGCCTCAGATCAGCGAGCCGGAGCCGGAAACCCCTCCGCAAACACCCTCTGAATCCGCCCCATCTCCCGCCAACGAGTGACTTTCGGCGCGCGGCAGGGTAGTCGCGCGCCATGTCTTCCTTGACCCTGCCTGAAGAAGCGGCGCGCCGCCGGACCTTCGCCATCATCGCCCACCCGGATGCGGGCAAGACGACCCTGACCGAGCACATCCTCTTGGCCGGCGGCGCCATTCGTGCGGCCGGCGCCGTGCGGGCGCGCGGCGAGAACCGGCGCACGCGTTCGGACTGGATGAAGATCGAGAAGGAGCGGGGCATCTCGGTCTCGGCCTCGGTCATGACGTTCGAGCACGACGGCAAAATGTTCAACCTGCTCGATACGCCCGGGCACGAGGACTTCTCCGAAGACACCTATCGCACCCTGACCGCCGCCGACTGCGCCATCATGGTGCTGGACGCCGCCAAGGGGATCGAGCCGCAGACGCTGAAGCTGTTCGAGGTCTGCCGCTTGCGCGACATCCCGATCATCACCTTCATCAACAAGCTGGACCGCGAGGCCCAGGACCCGATGGCCCTGCTGGACGACATCGCGTCACGCCTTCAGCTGGACCCCGCCCCGATCTGGTGGCCCGCCGAGAGCGGCAATCGCCTGCGCGGCATGGTCGAGGTCGGAACCGGCCGGTTCCAGCCCTACACCCGCAAGGCCGCCGGGTCGGCCGAGGATCCCGAACACCCCCCCGCCCTGCCGCTGGACCAGGCGGCGCAGTATTTCGAGGCGGGCGAACAAGACAACCTGGCCGAGGCCGTCGAACTGGTCGAGGGCGGCTATCCGGCCTTTGATCGCCAGGCCTTCCTGGAAGGTCACATGACCCCGGTGCTGTGGGGATCGGCGCTTCGCCACTTCGGCATCGACGAACTGCTGAAGGCTATCGGCGACTGGGCCCCGGCGCCCAAGGTCATGAAGGCGAAGAAGGAATCGCCGCCCGAGACCCGCAACGCCCCCGCCCCCGTTGAGACCGAGGTCGAGCCCGGCTCGAACGAAGTCACCGGCTTCGTGTTCAAGGTCCAGGCCAATATGGACCCCAACCACCGCGACCGGATCGCGATGTTCCGTATGGCGTCGGGCGCCTTCAAGCGCGGCATGAAGCTGAAGGTGCAGAACACCGGCAAGTCGCTGTCGGTCAATGCGCCGATCATGTTCTTCGCCTCGGATCGGGAACTGGCCGACGACGCCTTCGCCGGCGACGTGATCGGCATTCCCAACCACGGCGTGCTGCGCGTCGGCGACAGCCTGTCGGAGAGCGGCGTAGTCCGTTTCGCCGGCCTGCCGAACTTCGCGCCGGAAATCCTGCAACGGGTTCGCGTGAAGGATCCGTTGAAGGCCAAACACCTGAAGAAGGCGCTGGAAGGTCTGGCCGAGGAAGGCGTGACCCAGCTGTTCCGTCCCGAAATCGGCTCGGACTTCATCGTCGGCGCCGTGGGCCAGCTGCAGTTCGAGGTCATGGCAGACCGTCTGGGTGAGGAGTACGGCCTAGACGTCGTCTTCGAACCCTCCCCCTACGCCGAGGCGCGCTGGATCGCTCCAGGCGCGGAGGGCTCCGACGCGGACGTCGAGGACTTTAGCGGCAAATATCGCCCGCAGATGGCCCGCGACATCGATCAGGCCCCGGTCTTCCTGGCCAAGTCGAGCTGGGAGACCGGCTATGTCGGCGAACGCTTCCCCAAGATCGCCTTCACCAAGACGAAGGAGCGCGGCTGAGGCCGGCGCCGCAAACGACTTCCTTTGGTCACGCAGCTGAGCCATTCTGAGGTCATGTCGACGCTTCTCGCCCTCGCCAGCACCGTCTTTATGCTGCAGGCCGCCCCTTCCGTGGGGCTGGTTTCGTATGACGAAGCGGTGCGTTGTGCGGGCCTGACCCAGGCCGCGTCGGAGCTTGAAGGCGGCGAGAGCGCCCAGGGGCGGCGGCTGTATGACGCCGCGCTCTATTGGTCCCTGGCGGCCATGCAGGCCGCGACGGCGGCGGGCAAGGCGGCGCCGGCCGCCGAGGCCGATCAGACCCGTGCGCGCATCGCCGCGGTGCGTCAGCTCAACGCCGAGGCGCCCGAGGCGCGCGCGAACCTGCAACGCTGCCAGCAGAAGACGCCGAAACTCGACTAGGTCGCCGGCTTAAGGCCAAGCCGAACCGCATTCCCGGCGCTGCGTTTGCATTGGACGCCGCAAGTGACGCAGTCTGCGTCCCGAAGCGGGATAACCGAGGTCCAGCATGTTTGAATTCGGCCGTGATCTTCGAAAACTCTTCGCCCAGGCGCGAGAGAGCGAAGACCTGGGCTGGGTCGAACTGATCGGCGCGGATCTGCTGCGCGCCGAGGCCAGACGCGAGGCCACGGACGCCGGACGCGTCTCCTGCGCCCGTCCCTTCGAGACAGAAAACCGCGCCTGCGCCCTGTGGCGCGAACACGCCCGACGCACCGGCGCCGCCGACAGTCTGGACCGTGCCGACCGCTGCGCCGACAGCCTAGCGCGTTCAGCCGTGGGCGAGGATCAGATCGCGCGGGCGGCCATGGCCAAGGCGGCGGTGCTGATGCTGCGCTTTGACCTGTGCGGCGATCCCGCCCGTCTGGACTGCGCAGCGACGACCCTCGCGGCGGTCGGACAGCCGCGCAGCCGACGCATCGCCGTCGGCATGGCCGCGCTTCACGCCCGACTGACGGTTCGCACGGCCCGACTGAGCGGCGACATCGCCCGCCTTCATCAGGCGGCTGTCTTGATGGATGAGGCGGTGCGCAGAGACGACGCCGAGGACATGGATCTGCGCATGGATCGCGCGGCCCTGTCGCTGGAAATGGGCGTGGTCCAGCGCGACGTGCATCTGCTGGATCAGGCCGGCCGCGACCTGGGCGCCCTGGTCGAGGCCGCGTCCCCCGACCATCGCCCCCTGACCCGCGCCCGCGCCCTGGCCCTGTGCGGCGCCGGCCTGTCGGCCCTGGCCGTGATCGCGGGGCATGACGAGGCCCGCAACCAGGGGCGGATCATGTTCGACGCCGCCGCTGATCAGTTCACCCCGGATCACAGCCCACTGGACTGGGCCGCGATCCAGGTGCTGCGCGTGGGCGACGACGCCCAGCCGCTGATGCTGCTGACCCAGGCGGAAACCCTGACGCAGGGCGGCGAATTGATCATCGGCGCCCTGGCGCGCGAGCGCCGCATCACGCGCGAAGTGGCCCTGGCCGAGGCGGTCAAGAATCTGACCGCCCTGATGACGCTGGAAACCCGCCTTCGCGCGCGCATGGCGACCGCGACGCCGCTCGACTGGGCCGCCGATCAGATCGGCATGGCCGAGATCATGCTGGCGCGTCATCGGCTGGGCGGCGTCGTCCCGACCGATCTGGGGCTGATCCTGGGCGAGGCGGCGATGACGGCCCGGGAAATGGGCGTCGACGCCCTTGCCGATCGCGCCGAGGCGCTTCTGAGGGCCTAGACCTCAGCCGCCCATGGCGACGAAGGCGCCGTTCAGGAACCGCGTCTTGCCATAGGCCATCCGCTGCCCGTCATCGGCCAGCACCCGGCCTCCGGCGGCTTCAAGCACCGCCTGGCCCGCTGCGGTGTCCCATTCCGAGGTCGGACCCGTGCGCGGATAGGCGTCGAAGCGCCCTTCGGCGATCAGGCAGAATTTCAGCGATGAATCCGTCCCCTGCCAGCGCGAGCAGCCGTGACGGGCGGCGAGACGCGTCGCCTCCTCGTCGGTGACGCTGTGGCTCAGCAGGGCCATGCCTTCCTGCGGCCGATCACGCACCCGGATCGGACGCCAGTCCTCACCCGAATGGGCCTCGCCGGCCTGAAGGGCGCCGAACTGACGCCGGAAGGCGCCGCCCTCGGGCTTGTCGGTGCGCCAAGTCGTTGCCGTCGCCGGCGCCGTGACCACGCCCGCGACCGGATAGCCGTCATGGATCAGGGCGATATTGACGGTGAAGGCCTCGCCGCCGCGCACGAAACCGCGCGTGCCGTCCAGCGGATCGATCAGCCAGAACCAGTCCTCGGCCGCCTCGGGCGCGCCGTCGGCCGACACGGCCTCCTCCGCCACCGTCTGCACGCCCGGATACAGGGCCGCCAGCCGTTCCAGGATCAGGGCCTCGGCCGCCCGGTCGGCCTGGGTCACCGGGCTGTCGTCGGACTTGGTCTCGACCGCCGTGCCTGCGCGCCAATAGGGCAGGATCAGCCGCGCGGCCTCCTCTGCGATCTCGGCGATGGCCAGGGACAGCGCGCCGGACGTCAGATCGCGCTCAAGAGCAGGTGTGGAAGAGGTCGTCATTGGCGGGTCGATAGACCATCCGGACGGTTCCATGAACCGGCAAATCACTCCAACTTCGCGCGCGACACGAACTGTGACCTGAGCGCGCCAGACATCATGACCTCACCCCACGACACAGACGCCGCTCCGCTGGACCTTCCGGTCGATGGGACAGAGCTGGCGACCTATATCGCGGCCAAGCTGTGCCATGACTTCATCAGCCCGTCGGGCGCCATCGTCTCGGGTCTGGACCTGATGCAGGACCCGACGGCTCAGGATATGCGCGACGACGCCCTGGCCCTGATCGAGCAGAGCGCCAGGAAGATGGTCGCCCTGGTTCACTTCGCCCGCGTCGCCTTCGGCGCCGCCACCACCAGCGAGAAGTTCACCGCCCGCGAGATCGAAGGCCTGGTGTCCGGCATGGTCCAGGGGGGGCGCGCCTCGCTGGACTGGCGCATCGCCGACGGCGAGTTTACCAAGCCCCAGGCCCGCGCCCTGACCAACCTCGCCTATCTGACCGTCGGCGCCCTGCCGATGGGCGGCGTCGCCACCATTCAGTCGCGGATGGAAAACGGCCTGCTCTATCTGGAAGGCTTCGCCGAGGGCGCCCGCGCCCGGCTGAAGCCCGAGGCAGTCACGGGTCTGGCCGGCGAACGCCTGGTCGAGGGCCTGGCCGGCCAATGGATCCAGCCCTACTGGCTGTGGCTGACCGTGAACGAGGCCGGCGGCGCTCTACGCGTCAAGGTTGAAGACGGAAAGGTCGCACTGGTCGCGCGAATGCCCGCCTGAGGCGTTTCCAAACGACTCATTAACTGGCGTTTGAGATAAAAACAGTCCATGCGCCACGGGCGAAAGCCGTCGTGTCATTGAGGGATCGACCTTGGACTTCCGAACCTGCCTGATCGTCGACGACAGCCGCATCATCCGCAAGGTTGCGCGCCGCATCGTCGAGGGCCTGGGCTATGAGGTCGATGAGGCTGCGGACGGTTCCGAGGCCCTGGCCTATTGCACCGGCGCCATGCCCGACGTCCTGCTGGTGGACTGGAACATGCCTGTGATGGACGGCATCACCTTCCTGCGTCGCCTGCGCGCCATGCCGGGCGGCAAGCAACCCAAGGTGCTGTTCTGCACGATCGAGACCCGCCCCGAGCGGATCGCCGAAGCCCTGGCCGCCGGCGCCGACGACTATGTGATGAAGCCGTTCGACGGCGAAATCCTGCAGTCCAAGCTGACGGAGGTCGGAGCGATCGCCGCATGACGCCTGAGGACTTCGACAAGCTGCAGTCCCTTCTCGCCACCCGCGCCGGCTATCGGCTGTCGCGGGATCGCATCCACCTTGCCGAACACCGGCTGGGTCCGATCGCGCGGCGCGAGGGCTACGCCAATGTCGAGGCTCTGCTGACGAACCTGTGGGCCAATCCGGTCGCCTCGCTGGCCTGGTCGGTGATCGAGGCCCTGCTGAACGCCGAGACCTGGTTCCGTCGCGACCGCACCCCTTTCCGCATTCTCGAAACCGAACTGCTGCCGGCCCTGTCCAAGGCGCGGCCGGACGGGCGGATCAAGATCTGGTCGGCCGGCTGCTCGACCGGCCAGGAGGCCTGGTCCATCGCCATGACGGCCAGGGAGATCGGCGTCGATGTCGATCTGGTCGCCACCGACCTGTCGCAGCGCGCGATCGAGAAGGCGCGCTCGGGCCTCTACACCGGCTTCGAGATCCAGCGCGGGCTTACGGCCAAGACCATGCTGCGCTGGTTCGAACCGCGAGAAGACCAGTGGATCGTCAAGGCCGAACTGGCCGACGCCGTGCGTTTCGGTCGCGCCAACCTGCTGGACGAACCGACCGATGACGCCCGTTTCGACGTCATCTTCTGCCGAAATGTCATGACCGATATGGACCCGTCGCGCCGGGCGCGTCTTCTAGACGGACTGGAGCGCCGCCTGGTCGATGACGGCTGCCTGCTTCTGGGCGTGGACGAAAGTCTGGAAGGCGAGACGGTCGCCTTCCGCGCCGTCAACGGCCGCAGGGGCCTGTATGTAAAGGCGCCGTCGGCGCTTCGCCGCGCCGCCTGAATTCGCTCGTCATCCGGGCGATCAGCCCGCGTGCAGTTCCTGCTTCACCCGCTCCGCCAGCGTCTTGATGTCCAGCGGCTTGGGCAGGAAGGACACGCCCGTCTCGTCCTGCAACAGGTCCGAGAAATCGCTCTCGGCATAGCCCGAGATGAACATGACCGGCGCGTCGCCCAGATATTTGCGCGCCTTCTTCAGCAAGGACGGCCCGTCCAGCCCCGGCATGATGACGTCCGAGATCATCATGTCGATCTGGCCGGCGTGTTCCTCGGCCAGCAGCAGGGCCTCCTCGCCGTCGGCGGCCTCGATCACCTCATAGCCGCGCTGGCGCAGCAGCCGGGCGGCGATGCCGCGCACGGCGTCTTCGTCCTCGACGAACAGGATGCGGCCGGCGCCCGACAGGTCGCGCGGCGCCTTGGCCTTGACCTCGACCGGCTGAACCTCGGCCAGCTCCGCCTCGCCCGCCGCCGGCAGGAAGATGCGGAAGGCGGCCCCCGCGCCTTCGATATTGCTGACGGTGATGTGGCCGCCCGCCTGCTGCACGATGCCATAGACGGTGGCCAGACCCATGCCGGTGCCCTCGTTCACCGCCTTGGTGGTGAAGAAGGGTTCGAAGATCTTGTCCGCCAGTTCGGGCGGCACGCCGGGTCCGGTGTCCGACACCTCGATCAGGGCCACCTCGTCCGTCGGCGCATCGACCCAGCCCAGGGCTCGCGCCTCGTCGCCCGTCAAGCGGCGCGTGGCGATGGTGACGACGCCGGCGCCCGGCTCGACCACGCCGCGCATGGCGTCGCGCGCGTTGACGGCCAGGTTCATCACCGCCGTCTCCAGCTGAGACTTGTCGGCCAGCACGACCGGCAGGTCGCGTCCGTAGTCGGTCTCCAGCCGCACGTCCTCGCGCAGCAGCCGCCGCAACAAGATAGCGAACTCGCCGACCAGTTCGCCCAGGTCCAGCCGCTCGCGACGCACCGTCGACTTGCGCGAGAAGGCCAGCAGCTTGCGCACCAGGTCGGCCGCGCGAATGGCCGTCTGACGGATCTCGTTCAGCCCCTCGTACGAAGGATCGCCCACCGGGTGCCGTTCCAGCAGACCCGACAGCTGAAGCTGGATCGCCGTCAGCAGATTGTTGAAGTCGTGCGCCACGCCCCCGGCCAGCTGGCCCACGGCCTGCATCTTCTGCGCCTGGTTGAGCTGAAGCTCCATCGACTTCTGGCCCGAGACGTCGAACAGCCAGATGCGCCGCTTGTCGCCCTCGGGCGCCACATACAGATGCAGCATCTTGTCGGGATAGGCCCGTGCGACCAGTTCGATCGGGCCCGACGATCCGCCCGCCAGCTTCAGCCGCGCCTCGGCGATTCCGCCCGGATCGAACAGATGCCCAAAGGCCGCATCGCGCGCCGCCCCCGGTCCGGTCAGGACCGCCAGCGCCGGATTGGCTTCTTCCGCCCGGCCGGAAAACAGGTCGTCGCCGCCGATCACGGCCGAGCCGAAAGGCGCCCCGGCCGCCATGGCCCGCGCCTCACCGGTCGCCGCGGCGGCGGGCGTGTGAATGGGCGCAGCGGCGATGGGCAGGACGGCGTCTGGCGCCGCGCGCATCAGGAACCTGCCCTCGCCCGTCTTTCCATCGCCGATCTGGCCGATAACAACCTCGACCTCGCGCTGTCCGATCATGACGATGGCGCGGCCCGGCTCGCCTTTGCGCGCCTGGGCGAAGGCCATGTAGAGCGCCTGGGCCGACTTGCCGCGCGGCAGGGCGCCGGTCGCCCCATTGGCCTCGGACCAGGCGGCGTTGAAGGCCAGGATCTGTCCCGAATCCCAGACCAGCGCCGCCGGTTCGGCCATGGCGTCCAGCACCTCGATGGCCGCGTCGCTGCTCGGCTTGGCGTCCGCCGCCCGGCGGAAGCCGAACAGACCGATCAGGGCGATCGCGCCGACCGTCAGGATCAGCACCAGCCCCGGCGCCGAGGTCGGGTTGGCGCGAAACGCCGGATAGGCCAGGGCCGCGATCGCCGCCACGACGCCGAACGCCATCACGCCGGACAACAGGTCGAACGAAGGGCGGCGGGTGGACGTCATACAGCCTCGCGAATCAGTGTTGCGATCATACGCCCAAATCCTGACGCCGCCTTACCGGCGCTTACGGGACTGGAAGACGAAGCCGATGATCTTGGCGGCGGCGTCGAAATGTTCGCGCGGAATGACCTCGTCCACCTCGACGGTGGCGTACAGGGCGCGCGCCAGCGGCACGTTCTCGACGATCGGCACGCCGTGCTCGGTCGCCACTTCGCGGATGCGCAGGGCCAGGGCGTCGACGCCCTTGGCAACACAGATCGGCGCCCCGTCGCCCTGATCCGGCTCATAGCGCAGGGCGACCGAATAGTGGGTCGGATTGGTCACGATGACGGTGGCCTTGGGCACATTGGCCATCATCCGCTGGCGGCTGCGCTGCATGCGGATCTGCTTCAGCTTGGCCTTGATGTGCGGGTCGCCTTCGGACTGTTTGAAGTCTTCCTTCAGCTCCTCCTTGGTCATGCGCATCCGCTTGGCGAAGCGCATCTTCTGCCAGATGAAGTCGGCCCCGGCGGTGGCGCCCAGCAGGATGATCGAGGCCACGAACAGCGAGATGGCCATGTCGCGCGCCAGCGGCAGGATCGCCAGCGGGCTGATCGCGGCCATGTTCTCGAACTCGCGCAGGTGCGGCTTCAACACCATCCAGCACACCGCGCAGACGGCGATCAGCTTCAGGAAGGTCTTGACGAATTGCGCCAGGCCGTCGGGGCCGAAGATGCGTTTGAACCCTTGCATCGGACTGACCGCCGACCATTTGGGCTTCAGCTTTTCGGCGGTGAAGATCAGACCGGACTGGGCGACATTGCCCCCGACTCCGCCCAGGATGGTCGCCAGCATGACGGCTCCCAGAAAGGGCGCCACGGCCCAGACGGCGCGCACCATGATCTGGTTTCCGGCGCCCGAGTTCAGCACCCCCAGCATCTCGTGCGGGGCGGCGATGAAGGGCAGCATCTGTTCGGCGATGGACGAGGCGAACCAGCCTCCCCCCATCAGGATCACCGCCGCCGCCCCCGCCAGCGACAGCACCTGGGCGACGTCGGGCGACTTGGCCGCATCGCCCTTCTTTCGGGCGTCCTCAAGCTTTCGCGGGGTCGCCTCTTCGGTTTTCGACTCGGGATCCGCGCCTTCAGCCACCAGGGCCTCCCAGCACGAAATACTCCGCCAGACGGCGGTAGCGGTCGATGAAGAGGGTGCCCAGCGCACCCAGGCTCAGCGCGAAGATCGACAGGCCCAGGATGACACTCAAGGGCGCGGCGGCGAAATAGACCTGGAACGACGGCATGACCCGCGCCACCAGGCCGGACGCCAGGTTGAAGATCAAGGCGAAGACCAGCACCGGCGCCGACAACTGCACGCCCAGCAGGAAGCTGTCGCCCAGGGTTCGCACAGCCATCTGGGTGAAGTCGGCCATCATCAGCGGCTGGGCCGGCGAGATCAGCCGATACGATCCCACCATGCCGGCGATGAACAGGTGGTGGGTGTCGGTGGCGAACAGCAGCGTCACCCCCAGCAGGGCCAGAAAGGCGGCGATGGTCGAGCCCGGCTGGGCCTGCATCGGATTGGCGGTCTGGGCGAAGCTCAACGTCGTCTGCAGCGACACGATCTCGCCCGCCGTCGCCAGGGCGCTCATGAACATGCGTAGCAAAAGGCCGATCATCAGGCCCACGACCACCTCGCGGATGATCCACCCGACCATCAGCCCCATGCTGTCCGGCAGGCCCGGCAGCGAACCGCGCACCACCGGCCACAGCGCCAGACTGATGACCAGCGCCAGCGACAGTCGCACGCGCGGGGGCACATAGGCCTCGCCAAAGCCGGGGATCAGCATCAGGATCGCCGCGATCCGGGCGAAGATCAGCCCCCCGGCCCAGACCTGATCAGCGGTCGCATAAGCGTCCACTACATCCCCGCGATGCGGGCCGCGATCTGGCGCATGAAGCCGCCCAACAGGGCGCCCATCAGCGGCAGGAACAGGATCAGCGAAACGAAGATGGCGATGATCTTGGGCGCATAGATCAGGGTCTGTTCCTGGATCTGCGTCAGGGCCTGAAACAGGCCGATCACCACGCCGACGACCAGGCCGACCAGCAGCACCGGCAGGCACAGCTGGATCGTCAGCCAGATGGCGTCGCGCCCGACGTCCAGAACTTCCGCGCCGTTCATCGGCCCACTCCAGCAACTACTGGGCAGAAAATGCCGACAGGATGGTTAACAGGCCGCTAACCACACGCGTCTTCGCGCAGACCTGACCCACGGAAAAATCTCGCGTGCGGCCTTGAACGGCGCCGCTTCGATGCCGACGTCCCCGCCTTCGCCTTGGGGAGCGCCATCCATTCGATTTCAGACGAATTAGACGAATTAGACTCTCTTTTTTTGACTTCGCCGTCTGAATGCGCGCCTGCCTCGTAATGGGGCCGATCTTCGCCTCCCCTTCCCTCAAATGCTCCGCTATCTAGGCCGCCATGACAGACGCCCCCGCCTCCAAAGTCTCCCAGGCCGACGCCGAAGCCGCCGTCCGCACCCTGATCGAATGGGCCGGCGACAACCCGGACCGCGAAGGTCTGCTGGAAACCCCCGCCCGCGTCGCCAAGAGCTACCGCGAGCTTTTCCAGGGCTATGAGGTCGATCCCCTCTCCTATCTGGAGAAGACCTTCGAAGAGACGGGAGGCTACGACCAGTTGGTCGTGCTGAAGGACATCCGCTTCGTCAGCTTCTGCGAGCACCATATGCTGCCGGTCGTGGGCAAGGCGCACGTCGCCTATCTGCCGACGGACCGCGTCGTCGGCATCTCCAAACTGGCTCGGGTCGTGCGCGGCTTCGCCCGCCGCCTTCAGATCCAGGAAAAGATGACCTCCGAGATCGCCGAAGCCATCCAGACCGTGCTGAAGCCGCACGGCGTCGGCGTGGTAATCGAGGCCGAGCACAGCTGCATGACCCTGCGCGGCGTCAATGCGCCGGGCGCCAGCCTGTCGACCAGCCACCTGATCGGCGTCGTCCGCGACGACCCCCGCACCCGCGAGGAGTTTCTGCGTCTGGTGCGGGGCTGATGTTCGCCTGACAGGCGAACTGGCCCGACGCTTGCGGTAAAGGGATCAAAGGAGGCGCTGACGATGCCCTGGTCCCTGATTTCGACCCGCAATGAGACAGTTCAGATCGCGCGCGGCGGCTGGCTGGACGCGCTGCGTTTCATCGTGGCCTTCCTGATCATCCTGCATCACTTCCAGGCCGCCGGTCCCGAGCCGCTCGCCCACCTGATCAATCCGATCTTCGAACGCGGCGGCTTCCTGCTGACCAACTTCTTCCTGATCGACAGCGGCTATGTGCTGATGCGCGTCTATGGCGCGGCGGTGGACAAGGGTCGGATGTCGCCCGGCGACTTCTTCCTGAAGCGGTTCCTGCGTGTCGTGCCCGCCCACCTGATCATGGGTTTGTCGCTGGTCGCCTTCGTGCTGCTGGCCACCGCCGCCGGCTCGCCGCCCCGCAATCCCGAATGGTTCGCCTGGGATCAGCTGCCGGCCCAGCTGCTGCTGCTGCAATCCTATGGCGTGCACGGCGGACTGGGCTGGAACGCCCCGACCTGGTCGATCTCGGCCCTGATCGGCTGCTATCTGGCCTTCCCCTGGATCATTCGCGGCCTGATGCGGCTGGGTCCTTGGTCGGCCCTGGCCGTCGGCGTCGGCGTCTATCTGGTCGCCAACCAGCTGTGCTGGTCGTTCCTAGGCTATCCCGTCTATCAGATGCCCATGCGCTACGGCATCATCCGCGCCTTGCCGCTGTTCTTCCTGGGCATGTGCCTGGCCTGGTTCGCCCAGAAGGTCTGGATCGCCCCGCGCCTGGCCAGCTGGGCCGGGGTGCTGGCCGCCGTCGGCTTCTTCGCGCTTCAGCTTCACGACAAGCACGCCCTTGCCGCCCTGACCCTGATCTCGATCATCATCCTGGCCGCCGGCGCCGTGCCTGTGACCAAACCCTCGAAGTGGGTCGAAACCGCCGCCATGGTCTCCTTCTCCATGTTCATCTCCAACGAGGTAGTCCGCATCGTCTGGTTCGGCGTGGTCAATGCGGTCGAGGCGCGCGTCGCCTTGCCCCTCTTCGTTCAATGGGGCCTGTGGGGCCTGGGCGTCATGGCGGCGGTCGCTTTCGCCTTCGCCTTCCACTTCGCGATCGACAATCCGATCCAGACCCGCATCCGCACCTGGCTGAAGCGTCGCAGCGCTCGTCGCGGCAAGGCGCAACCCAAGCTCGGCCCGGTCATCTCCATCGACGGCTGACTGCCCTGGGCGAGCGGTGATCCTCGACCCCAAGGTCGCCTTGGCGACCGACGATCCTCGACCAAAGTCGCTCTCTCCACCCGCCCCGCTCTCGGTCAATGTCGGCGTCCACGCATCCTGAAGGATGTGCAGAACGGCCGATAACGGCGACACGGGAGGAAATGGATCATGGCAACCGACGCACCCCTTGCGTCCGGAGGAGAGGAGCACACCGTCGATCGCAGCGATCGCCTGGTCATCCTCGCCTCATCGGTCGGCACCGTCATCGAGTGGTACGACTTCTATCTCTACGGCTCTCTGGCGGCGATCATCACCGTCCAGTTCTTCTCCGGCGTAAACGAAACCACCGGCTACATCTTCGCCCTGATGGCCTTCGCCGCCGGCTTTGCGGTGCGGCCCTTCGGCGCCATCGTCTTCGGGCGGCTGGGCGACCTGTGGGGACGCAAGAACACCTTCCTCGTCACCATGCTGCTGATGGGTCTGTCGACCTTCGTCGTCGGCCTGTTGCCGCCCTATGCAGTCATCGGCATCGCCGCGCCCATCATTCTGGTGCTGATGCGCCTGATCCAGGGCCTGGCCCTGGGCGGTGAATACGGCGGCGCCGCCACCTACGTCGCCGAGCACGCCCCTCAGGGCAAGCGCGGCTTCTACACCTCCTTCATCCAGATCACGGCGACCGCCGGCCTGGTGCTGAGCCTCGTGGTGATCCTGAGCGTCCGCCTTGCGGTCGGCGAAGAGGCCTTCGCCGCCTGGGGCTGGCGCATTCCGTTCCTGGTTTCGATCCTGCTCTTGGGCGTGTCCCTGTGGATCCGCCTGAAGCTGGCCGAAAGCCCGTCGTTCAAGAAGATGAAGGCCGAGGGCAAGGGCTCCAAGACCCCGCTGAAAGACAGCTTCGGCAAATGGCCCAACCTGAAGATCGTGCTGATCGCCCTGCTGGGCCTCACAGCCGGCCAGGCCGTCATCTGGTACACCGGCCAGTTCTACGCCCTGTTCTTCCTGGAACGGGTCATGAAGGTCGACGCCACCCTGGTCTATGTGCTGCTGACCATCGCGCTTGTGGCCGCTTCGCCCTTCTTCATCTTCTGGGGTTGGCTGTCGGACAAGGTGGGCAGAAAGCCGATCATCCTGGCCGGCTGCCTGATCGCGGCCCTGACCTATTTCCCGCTGTTCAACGCCCTGACCCAGGCCGCCAATCCGAAACTGGCCGCCGCCGCCGCCTCTGCGCCGGTCACGGTCTATGCCGATCCGGCCGACTGTAACCTTCAGTTCGATCCCGTGGGCAAGACGGTGTTCAACCACTCCTGCGACGTGGCCAAATCCTATCTGGCCAAGGCGGGCGTGACCTACACCAACGTCGCGGCCCCGGCCGGCACCGTCGCCGAGGTGCGTATCGGCGATCAGGCCGTCATCCCCAGCTTCCGGGGCGACGCCATGGCCCCGGCCGACTTCGCCGCCCAGAAGAAAACTTGGGACAAGAGCCTGGGCGAGGCCCTGACCGCCGCCGGCTATCCGGCCAAGGCCGACAGCGCCCTGGTCAACAAGCCGATGGTCGTGCTGATCCTGTTCATCCTCGGCTTCTATGTGACCATGGTCTACGGACCCATCGCGGCGGCCCTGGTCGAGATGTTCCCGACCAATATCCGCTACACCTCCATGTCCCTGCCCTATCACATCGGCAACGGCTGGTTCGGCGGCTTCCTGCCGACCACCGCCTTCGCCATCGTGGCGGCGACGGGCAACATCTACTCCGGCCTCTGGTACCCGATCGTGGTGGCCCTGGGGACGGTCGTTCTGGGCTTCCTACTGGTCAAGGAAGGCAAGGACGTCGATCTGAACGCCTGATCCTGCTTTCAGGCGAAATGACGGGCGGGTCGTCGCAAGACGGCCCGCCTTTCGCTTGTGAAACACCCCGCGTCCGGTTCAGATGCCCCGATGTTCAGCCTGACGATCCTCGGCCTGGTCGCTGCCTATATGGCGGTGCTGTTCGCCGTCGCCTGGTCTCAGGAACGTCCGTCGGCGCGCGCGCGCGGCAAGGGGTTGGGGCCGTCTGTCTACGCCCTGTCGCTAGCGATCTACTGCACCTCATGGACCTACTATGGCGCGGTCGGCACGGCGGCGCGCGACGGGTGGGAGTATTTGCCCATCTACATCGGCCCGGTGATCGGCCTGACGTTGCTGTTTCCGCTGTGGCGCCGGATCGCGGCGGCCGCCCGGCGCGAGAATGTGGGCTCCATGGCTGACTTCGTGGCCTCGCGTTACGGCAAGAGCCAGACCTTAGGCGCCGCCGTCACCGTCGTCGCCATCCTTGGGTCGCTGCCCTATATCGCTCTGCAGCTGAAGTCGCTGTCGATGGCCGGCGCCCTGCTGACCGCCGGCACGCCGGTTGCGGGGTCCGAGGGTTTGACGGTCCTGGTGCTGGCTGGCGTCCTGGCCTTCTTCGCCATCCTGTTCGGGGCGCGCCGTCCCGATCTGACCGAGCACAATCGCGGCCTGATCCAGGCCATCGGCCTGGAGTCGATGGTCAAGCTGGGCGCCCTGCTGTTCGTCGCCGTCTTCGCCCTGGTCCTGCTGCTGAACGAAGGCTCGCCGCCGCGCATCATCGAGGGCCTGGGCGCCCTGGCCGCGCCGCCCGAGGTCACGCCGCGCTTCACCGCCATCACCCTGCTGTCCACCCTGGCCATCTTCTGCCTGCCGCGACAGTTCCACGTCGCCTTTGTCGAGGGCGGTCAGCCGTCGGACGTGAAGCGGGCGCGCTGGATCTTTCCCCTCTATCTGCTGCTCACCAGTCTGGCGGTGCTGCCGCTTGTGGCGGCCGGCGCCCTGTTTGCGCCCTCGGTCAATCCGGACCTGCTGGTGCTGGCCCTGCCGTTCCAGCGCGGCGAGACCCTGCTGACGGCCGTGGTCTTCGTCGGCGGCTTTTCCGCCGCCACCGCCATGGTCATCGTCGAGGCCGTCGCCCTGTCGGCCATGGTGTCCAACAGCCTGATCCTGCCCTTCCTGGCGCGCGAGCGTTGGCGGGTGCGCGGCGACGCCTCCGACATGGCTGGGACCATCCTTCAGGTCCGGCGCGGGGCCATCGTCGCGGTCCTGCTGCTGGCTTGGCTCTATTATCAGGCGACGGACCAGTCGCGCGGCCTGGCGGCCATGGGGCTGGTATCCTTCGCGGCGATGGCCCAGCTGGCGCCGGCCCTGTTCGGGGCGGTCCTTTGGCGCGGCGGCCATGCGCAGGGGGCGCTGGCGGGCATGACGGTCGGCATGGGCGTCTGGATCGTCATGCTGGCCATGCCCCAGCTGTCGCCCGGCGCGCCCTGGCACCTGCACGTCATGCTGGGGGTCAAGGATCCGTTGGCGCTCGGCGTCTTCGTCAGCCTGGCGCTGAACCTGGCGGCCTATGTCGGCGTGTCGCGGTTTGCTCAGCCCCGCCTGATCGACCGGGTCCAGGCCCGCGCCTTCGTGGATCGGCTGGGACCGGACTGGATGGAGGCCCGGCCTGCGCCGTCGGGCGCCTCGGTCGGCGATCTGCGCGCTCTCGTCGCCCGCTTCATCGGCGACGAACGGGCCGAGCGCGCCTTCACCGCCTGGGGCGATGAGACCGACACCAAGCTGCGCGACGCCGATCCGGCCGATGCGGCCCTGGCGCGCGCCGCCGAGCGGATGCTGGCCGGCGCCATCGGCGCGGCCTCTGCGCGTCGGGTCATCGCGGCGGCGCTGGCCGGCGTCGGGCGCGCGCCCGAGGACGTGGTGCGGATGCTCGACGAGGCGTCCCAAGCCGTTCAGTTCAACCGCGACCTGCTGCAGACCACGCTCGACAACATCGACCAGGGCGTGATCGTGGTTGACGAGGATCTGCGCGTCACCGCCTGGAACAGGCGCTACGTCGCCATGTTCGACCTGCCGCCCGGCTTCGTACACGTCGGCCTGCCCATCGCCGTCATCTATCGGCTGAACGCCGAGCGCGGCGAGAGCCCCGACGACATCGAAGCCTGGGTCGAGCGACGGCTGGAAGCGCTGAGCCGCCGCATTCCCCACGACCACGAACGCCAGCAGCCCGACGGCCGGGTGCTGCGTTCCTCCGGCGCGCCGATCCCCGGCGGCGGCTACGCCACCAGCTACACCGACATCACCGCCCTGCGCCAAGCCGCGCGCGAGTTGGAGGAGGCCAACGAACGGCTGGAGGCGCGCGTTGCCGACCGCACCGCCCGGCTGGACGAGGCCCGGCGCGTGGCCGAAGACGCCACGGCCTCCAAGACCCGGTTCCTGGCCGCCGCCAGCCACGACCTGCTGCAACCGCTGCACGCCGCCCGCCTGTTCATCGCCGCCTTGAAGGAAGAGCCGGCGCTGGAAGACGCGACCAGCCGCACCTTGGCCGTCAACGCGGACCGCGCCATCGACAGCGCCCACCGTCTGCTGACCGCCCTGCTGAACCTGTCCAAGCTGGAGGCCGGCGGCGTGCGGACCAATGTCGCGCGGCTGTCGCTGGGCGGCCTGTTCGACGAACTACGCCGCGAGTTCGCGCCCGTGGCCGAGGCCAAGGGTCTGGATCTGACCGTGATGTCCAGCCGCCTGTGGGTCGCGTCCGACCGTGATCTGCTGCGCTCCATGCTGCAGAATCTGGTGGCCAACGCGATCCGGTATACGGATGTCGGCCGGGTGTTGGTCGGGGCGCGTCGGCGGGGCGAGACGGTGCAGCTGTTCGTCTGCGACACCGGACGCGGCATTCCCGACACCGAACACGAAACCGTCTTCGGCGAGTTCGTGCGTCTGCCGGGCGCTGTCGACGAACCGGGCGCAGGCCTGGGGCTGGCCATCGTGCGCCGCCTGTCCAGCCTGCTCGATCACCCGCTGGAGCTGAGTTCACGTTTGGGACGCGGCACGACCTTCCGCATCACCGTGCCGCGCAGCGCAGCCGACCTGCCCGCCGAGGCCTCGCCGGTGCGCGAGGCGCGCCTGCCGCTGGCGGGCCTGCGCGTGTTGTGCGTGGACAATGAGCCAGTGATCCTGGACGCGCTGAACGCGCTGCTCACCCGCTGGGGCGCGCGGCCGACGCTGGTCGCCAGCGTTGAGGCGGCCAAGGCGGCGATCGGCCCCTTCGACGCCGCCGTGGTCGATCTGCATCTGGGCGATGGGCCCGAAGGGTTCGCCGTCATCGACTGGCTGAGGCCCCAGGGCGTGCGCCGCATCGCCCTGGTCACGGCCGATACCCGCGACGGGCTGAACGAGCAGGCCACGGCGGCCGGCGCCGTCCTTCTGCCCAAGCCGATCAAGCCGGCGGCGCTGAAGGCCTTCCTGTCTAGTTAAGCCGGGTCCAGCGACTTGGCCAGGATCACCGCCTGGGTTCGGTTGTGAACGCCCAGCTTTCGAAACACGCTGGTCAGATGCGCCTTGATGGTGGCTTCGGAGACG
>NZ_DAMBJX010000038.1:22211-27801 GCF_032067225.1 Brevundimonas vesicularis
GGTCGAAGGCGATCTGCTTGTTCAGCCGCCCGGCCTTCAGCCCTTCGAGAATCCGCAGCTGCGACGGCGTCAGGCTGGCCACGCGGCCGGCCAGATCATCGTCGGCCTCGGGCACATCCGGCGCCCAGCTGTCGCCGGCCAGAATGGCCGCGATCGCCTCGACCATCTGCGGCAGGGACGAAGACTTGGGAATGAAGCCGGCGGCGCCCAAACCCAGGGCGTGGCGCACAACGGGCGCGTCCTCACTGGCCGAGACCACCGCCACCGGCACGGTCGGCTGTTCGGCCCGCACGGCGGCGAGGCCCGCCATCCCCTCGCTGTCCGACAGCTTCAGATCCAGCAGCAACAGATCGACGGCCCCCGCGACCATGGCGGCCTTAGCCTCGGCCAGGCTGGCGCATTCCACCACCTCCGCGCCCGGCGCTGCCTTATCGACGGCCGAGCGCAGGGCGGCGCGAAACAGGGGATGGTCGTCGGCGACGACGATGCGATCCATGGGCTTCCTTCCGTGCGCGGCGTCTGACCGGCCGCGTCGTCGCCATCATGGCGCGGTTCGACTTTGGTCGAAATTAGACCAATGGCCAATGGCTCCCCGAGGCCGGAGGCGGAAAGGTCGTCAAAGGGACGCCCGCGCGAGACGGGCGCGGGAGGTTCATCATGATCACGAAAAGCCTGATGGCGGGAGCCGCCGCCGTTGCGCTGATGGCGACGCCCAACCTGGCCTCGGCCCAGGACCAGGCCGCGCTCGAGGCGCGCATCGCTCAGCTCGAAGCCCAGTTGAACGTCCTGAAGTCCGAGGTCGTCGCCGCGCGAACCCAGCAGGCGGCGCAACAGCAGGACATCATCCGCCTGGAAACCCGCCCGGCCGCGCCCGCCCCGGTCCAGGAGGCGACGGCGACGCCCGGCGAGGGCTTCCGCATCGGCGACCACACGGTCAAGTTCGGCGGCTTCGTGAAGGTGGACGCCTACGCCACCCGCTATTCCGGCGGCGATCCGGTCAATGGCGACGCGCTGCGTGAATTCCACATTCCCGGCTCCATCCCCATCGGCGGCGCCAATGAGGATACGGCGACCGACTTTAACGCCCGTCAGACCCGGTTCTGGCTGACCACCGACGGCATGGTCGGCGGCCACAAGATCGGCACGCGGATGGAGATGGACTTTCAGACCCTGCCCGGCGCCGGCGACCAGCGGACCACCAGTCCCGCCAACCCGGCCCTGCGTCGCGCCTTTATCACCATCGACAACTGGCTGATCGGTCAGGAGTGGACCAACTTCCAGAACACCGCCGTCCTGCCTGAATCCGCCGACTTCATCGGCGCGGCGGAAGGCACGGTCTTCGCCCGTCAGGTCCAGGTCCGCTATACGCGCGGTCCCTTCTCGGTCTCGGTCGAGAACCCGGAGACGACCGTGACCCCGTTCGGCGGCGGCGCGCGCATCGTTGCCGATGACAGCACCCTGCCGGACTTCACCGCCCGCTATGCGGCGTCCAAGCCCTGGGGCGACTTCCAGTTCGCCGGCCTGCTGCGTCAGCTGAAATACCAGAGCCCGGCCAGCAACATCGATTCCACTGCGACCGGCTGGGGGCTGTCGGCCTCGACCAAGATAAAGGTCGGCGCCAAGGACGATCTGCGCCTGATGGTGACGGGCGGCGAAGGCATCGGCCGCTATGTCGGTCTCAACTTCTCCAACGACGCCGTGCTGAACGGCTCGGGCGATCTGGATGCGATCGGCGTGGTCGCCGGCTTCGCCGCCTATCGCCACGTCTGGGCGCCCGGCTGGCGTTCCAGCCTGATCTGGTCGGCGCAGAAGGTGGACAATGACCTGGCCTTCACAGGCCTGGCCGCCAACCGTTCGGCCCAGAGCCTCCACGCCAACTTGATCTGGTCGCCGGTTACGGCGTTTGATGTCGGGTCCGAGCTGATGTTCGCGGACCGCGAGATCGAAACCGGCGCCAGCGGCGACATGACCCGTCTGATCCTGTTCGCCAAATACGGATTCTGATTTGATGCCGGAGACGTCTCGCGTGCCTGATCCCGCTCTCTATCCCGTCCCTGCCGACTGGGCCGACAAGGCCCATATGGACCGGGAAACGTATGAGGCGGCGCGGATCGCCGCGCGCGAGACGCCCGACGCCTTCTGGGCCGAACAGGCAAAGCGTCTGGACTGGATCACCCCGCCGACCCGGATCAAGGACGTCTCCTTCAAGAAGCAAGACTTCCGTATTCGCTGGTTCGAGGACGGCGTCCTGAACGTCTCGGCGAACTGCATCGACCGTCACCTGCCCCATCGCAAGGACGAGACGGCGATCATCTGGGAAGGCGACGATCCCGCCGACAGCCGCCACATCACCTTCGGCGAACTGCACGCCGAGGTGTGCCGCATGGCCAATGTGCTGAAGGCGCATGGGGCCAAGAAGGGCGACCGGATCACCCTGTATCTGCCCATGATCCCCGAAGCCGCCTACGCCATGCTGGCCTGTGCGCGGATCGGCGCGGTGCATTCGGTCGTCTTCGGCGGCTTTTCGCCCGACAGCCTGTGCGGCCGGATCGAGGACTGCGGCTCCAACCTGGTCATCACCGCCGACGAAGGTCTGCGCGGCGGCAAGCACATTCCGCTGAAGGCCAATGTCGATGAGGCCCTGACGAAGGTGAAGGTCGACACGGTCCTGGTCATCCGCCGCACCGGCGCCGACGTGCCGATGATAGAGGGCCGCGACTTCGACTATGGGCAGGAGGCCGCAAAGGTCGACGCCGACTGCCCGCCCGAGCCGATGAACGCCGAGGATCCGCTGTTCATCCTCTACACCTCCGGCTCGACGGGTAAGCCCAAGGGCGTGCTGCACACCACGGGCGGCTATCTGTTCTGGGCCGCCTGGACGCACGAGATCGTCTTCGACTATCGCCCCGGCGAGGTCTTCTGGTGTACGGCCGACGTGGGCTGGGTCACGGGCCACTCTTACATGGTCTATGGGCCGCTCGCGAATGCGGCGACGACCCTGATGTTCGAGGGCGTCCCCAACTATCCCGACGCCGGCCGCTTCTGGCAGGTGGTGGACAAGCACAAGGTCGAGATCTTCTACACCGCCCCCACGGCCCTGCGCGCCCTGATGCGCGAGGGCGATGCGCCGGTGAAGGCCTCTTCGCGCGCCTCGCTGCGTCTGCTCGGCACGGTGGGAGAGCCGATCAATCCCGAGGCCTGGCGCTGGTATCACGAGGTAGTCGGCGACGGCCGTTGCCCCATCGTGGACACCTGGTGGCAGACCGAGACGGGCGGCCATCTGATCACCCCCCTGCCCGGCGCCACCGACCTGAAGCCCGGATCGGCGACCATGCCCCTGCCCGGCGTCGAGCTTCAGATCGTGGACGCCGAGGGCCAGCCGCTGGAGGGCGCCGTCTCCGGCAACCTGTGCATCACCGACAGCTGGCCGGGCCAGATGCGTACCGTCTATGGCGACGATCAGCGCTTCTTCGACACCTATTTCTCGACCTATCCGGGCCGCTACTTCACCGGCGACGGCTGCCGTCGCGACGAGGACGGCTACTACTGGATCACCGGCCGGGTGGACGACGTCATCAATGTCTCCGGCCACCGGATGGGCACG
Source organism: Brevundimonas vesicularis (assembly GCF_032067225.1). GTDB lineage: Bacteria > Pseudomonadota > Alphaproteobacteria > Caulobacterales > Caulobacteraceae > Brevundimonas > Brevundimonas vesicularis_F. The sequence continues at coordinate 25,816 of NZ_DAMBJX010000038.1, forward strand.
GCCGAGGTCGAGAGCGCGCTGGTCCTGCACGACGATGTCGCCGAGGCGGCGGTCGTCGGCTATCCCCATGACATCAAGGGCCAGGGAATCTACGCCTATGTCACCCTGAACAACGGGGCCGAGGCGACCGAGGATCTGAGAAAGGCCCTGGTCGCTCACGTTCGTCACGAGATCGGCCCTATCGCCGCCCCCGACGTGATCCAGTGGGCGCCGGGCCTGCCCAAGACCCGGTCGGGCAAGATCATGCGCCGCATCCTGCGCAAGATCGCCGAGAACGAGATCGGCGCTCTGGGCGACACCTCGACCCTGGCCGACCCGTCGGTCGTAGACGATCTGGTCAAGAACCGCGCCGGGGCCTGAAGACGCGGGTTCAATGCGGGGGCTGATGCGCCTATCTGTGCGTCACCCCGCCGCAGCCTGAGCCGTCCATGCCTCGTTTCCTGTCCCGCCTGCCGATCGACGGCTATCTGCTGGCCCTGATCGGCATGGTGATCCTGGCGGCGCTGTTTCCCGCCAGCGGACAGGCGGCCGTCGTCATGGACGGGGTAGTCAAGGCCGCCATCGCCCTGCTGTTCTTTCTGTATGGCGCGCGAATGTCGCCGGCGGCCATCGGGGCCGGCCTGATGCACTGGCGGCTTCAGGGCACGGTCTTCCTGTCGACGTTCCTGCTGTTTCCGCTGCTGGGGCTGGGCCTGGTCTTTCTGATGCGAGGATCGCTTCAGCCCGATCTGCTGACGGGGATGCTTTATCTGTGCCTGCTGCCGTCCACGGTGCAGTCGTCCATCGCCTTCACCTCCATCGCCGGCGGCAATGTCGCGGGCGCCCTGACCAGCGCCAGCCTGTCGAACCTGCTGGGCGTGATCGTGACGCCGCTGCTGGTCGCCCTGCTGATCGGCGGCGCCAATGGCGGCATCCATCTGCAGTCCATTCTCGACATCGGTCTGCAGATCCTGGCCCCCTTCGCTGTAGGCCAACTGTGCCGCCCCCTGCTGAAGGACTGGCTGACCCGCCACGCCAAACTGACCGGCCTGGTCGACCGCGGCTCCATCCTGCTGATCGTCTATGCCGCCTTCAGCGAGGGCGTCGTCGCCGGCGTCTGGTCCCAGGTCGCGCCGCTGGATCTGGCCAAGGTCATCGGTCTGAACATCGCCCTGCTGGCCATCGTCCTGGCCCTGACCCTTTTCGCCGGCCGCGCGCTGAAGTTCGATCGGCCCGACCGGATCGTCATCCTGTTCTGCGGCTCCAAGAAGAGCATGGCCACCGGCATCCCCATGGCGGGCATCCTGTTCGCCGGCCACGCCGTGCCGCTGATCGTCCTGCCGATCATGCTGTTCCATCAGATCCAGCTGTTCGCCTGCAGCATCATCGCCCAGCGCTATGCGCGCGAGAATGAAGCGCGCGCCCAGAGTCCGGTCTTACCTTGAGCGCCGTCCAGCCTTGAGATAGACCGGCCTCAGGCCATCGCGGGCATGATGTAGTGGTAGCCTGAAAGCTTCCCAAGCTTTTCGTGCGGGTTCGATTCCCGCTGCCCGCTCCAGCCGTTATCGAAGGCGCGACGTCGCCGCCGCGCCTTCGTTGCATCCTCAGTTCGCCGCTTCGACCGTCACGCCGCGCTTTTGCAGGATGGCCTGGACGCTGTCGTCGCCGGTCAAGTGGGCGGCGCCGACGGCGATGAAGGCGGTGCCGGAGCCTTCGAGCAGGGTCTGGATCTGGTTGGCCCAGTCGGTGTTCCGATCCACCAGAACAGACTGATAGAGGGCCGGGGAGGCGTCCTTCATTTCCTTGATCGTGACGCGGTCCAGCGTCGCGACGTCGCCCTTGGCCCAGGCCTCGACCATTTCATCCAGCTTGGTGGCGGCGTTCTCGTAGTCCTTCAGCGTCTCGCGCAGGAAGACCAGTTGCACGTCGTCGGGCAGGCCGGCCAGGATGCCGATCTGTTTGTCGATGGTCTCGAAGCCGTGGATCGGCTTGCCCGCCGCTTCGGCT
>NZ_DAMBJX010000039.1:0-13341 GCF_032067225.1 Brevundimonas vesicularis
AGCCTTTCCGGTTGGCGTACAGGCGCAGGGTCTGGGCCGTACAGGAGGCGAGCGCCGCCTGCACCAGCTCGTGAGGGGTCGGACCGAGATCCAGCCCGCCCAGGGCGACGGGTTCGTCGACCACGAAGCGGGCGGGGCCCGCGGTGATCGTCAGTTGTAGGCCGCCGAGACCGGCGTCGGTCGCGATCGAGGGCCGGGAAGCTGCGTCGGTCATGGGAATCCTTCGGCGAAGTTTGGAAAACAGGGACGCCGTCGCCTGCCTTGGCGACGGCGACTACATGAGCATGTTCGACGGCGTCGGATGATCAGGCGTCCGCCAGGACCGCGAGCGCGGCGTCGCGCTCCTCGATCAACTCCTGCACCGAAGCGGCCAGACCGGCGCGCGTGAAGGCGTCGAGCTCCAGACCCGTGACGGGCGCATAGACGCCGTCGCGGCAGGTCGTCGGCACACCGCAGACCAGCCCTTCGGGAATGTCGTACTGGCCGATCGAGGCGACGCCCATCGAAACCCAACGGCCGTTCGAGCCCTGCACCCAGTCGCGCATATGGTTGATGGCGGCGTTGGCGGCCGAGGCCGCCGAGGAGGCGCCGCGGGCTTCCAGCACGGCCGTGCCGCGACGGGCCACCTCAGGGATGAGGGTGTCGCGATACCAGGTCTCGTCGTTGATGAGCCCGGCCAGAGACTGGCCCTCCACGGTCGCATGGCTCCAGTCGGCGAACATGGTCGGGGAGTGATTGCCCCAGACCGCGAGCTTCTCCACGGCATCGACGGGGACGCCCGCGCGGCGCGCGAACTGGGCGGCGGCGCGGTTGTGGTCGAGGCGGATCATCGAGGTGATGGCGCCGGGCGGCAGATCCGGCGCGGACTGGATCGCCACCCAGGCATTGGTGTTCGCCGGATTGCCAACCACCAGAACCTTGACGGAGCGTTTGGCGACCGCGTTCAGGGCCGCGCCCTGGGTCTTGAAGATGGCGGCGTTGGCCGCCAGCAGGTCGCGGCGCTCCATGCCCTTGGCGCGGGGGCGCGACCCGACCAGAAAGGCGGCGTCGATGTCGTCGAAGGCGATAATGGGGTCGTCGGTGGTCTGGATGGAGGTTAGTAGCGGAAAGGCGCAATCGTCCAGCTCCATGACCACGCCCTGGAGCGCCGCCTGAGCCTGAGGCAGGTCGAGGAGGCGAAGATCGATCGGGGTGTCGGGCCCGAACACATCGCCCTGGGCCAGGCGGAACAGCAGGGCGTAGGCGATCTGGCCGGCGGCGCCGGAGACGGCGACCTTGACGGGGGCGTTGGGCATCGGAACCTCAGGATTGCGGGGTTTGAGAAAGGGCTTGGTCGATCGAGGCGGAGACGGCTTCGAGGGTCAGGGCGGTGTCCAGACGTCGGTGCTGGACGAAGAGCGTCGGCGTTCCATTCACCCCGGCGTCGCGGGCACGGGCGACACGGCGCTCCAGGGCCGCGATGGCCTCGGGATCGGTGATGCAGGATTGAAGCCGCGCCTCGCTGATGCCGAACCGCGCCGCGATCCTGAGGAGGGCGTCGCGCGGGCCGCCGCCGTTCGCCCATTCGGACTGGCCGTGCATCAGGGCGTCGATGACCTCGAAATAGCGATCTTCGCCTGCGCACCGCGCCAGCAGAACGCCGGCGGCGGAGAGGTTGGCGGGGCCGGTGATGAATTCGCGATAGATCAGCCGGACCCGCCCGGCGTCGATGTAGCGCCGCCGGAGTTCGGGCAGCACCTCGATGGCGAAGCGGGCGCAGGGGCCGCAGGTGGTCGAGGCGTATTCGATCAGGGTCACGGGCGCGTCAGCCTGGCCCAGCACCATGTCGTCGGCTTCGGCCGCGCGCGGCGCACAGGCGGTGATCAAGGCGCCGACGCCGCCCGCCATGAGGACGCGGCGTGACGGCGTGAAAAGGTCATGAGGCATTGGTGATTCCAGAAAGGACGGAGTGGAGGCGGATCAGCGTGCGCAAGGGATGTCGCGCTTGGCCGCCTCGGCGAGGCAGGGGGCGACGAACAGGTCTCCGCGCCAGGCGCCGCGCACCGTACGGGCGCCGACGATCAGCCACAGCACCAGCAGTGCGGCGACCAGGGCCATGCCGAACAGGTTGAAGGCCGGGATGGGGAGCAGGGTTCCCAGCTTCAGCGTCGCGACAGAGAAGACGCCGAGTGGGAAGGTGTAGCCCCACCAGCCCAGATTGAACGACAGGCCCTGACGCAAGTAGCGCAGGGTGATCAGCACGGCCATCGCGGCCCACCACAGGCCGTAGGCCCACAGCAGCAGGCCGCCGATCAGGCCGATCCCGCGCGCGGCGTCGCCGTACTGGCCCAGACCGGCGGCGGTGAAGATGGCGGGCGCGGCCTGGCCGAGCACCAGCATGCCGAGCGCGCCCGTGCCGATCGGGCCCAGCGACAGCCAGCTGGAGGCCGCCATACCGGCGTGCGGCAGTTTGTGGATCGCCATGCGGAGCACGAGGATGACCAGGATGCTCATCGCCAGCGGCACGGACAGGGCCCACAGGCCATAGCTGACTACCAGCACCGACAGGGCGGCGTTCGGGTCCGCGAGGTGCGGCGCGATCAGGCCGCCGGTGACGGCCGCGACCTCGGCCGCCACGACCGGCAGCAGCCAGACGGCCGTCATCTGGTCGATGGCGTGCTCCTGGCGGGTGAACATCATGAAGGGGATGCCGATGCCGCAGGCGACGGCAAGGGCCACGTCGATCCACCACAGGGCTTCGGCGACCGGCACGACGCCTTCGCCCCAGCGCGCCAGGCCGAAGGCCATCAGGCCGTTGATGATGGTCGCCAGCCCCATCGGGATGCAGCCGAAGAACATCGACACGACCGAATGGCCGAAGATTCGTCGCGCGCCGTCGAAGAAGAAGATCCAGCGCGCCGCGTAGAGAACGGTGAACAGGGCGAACAGGCCGATGTTGAAAACCCACAGGGCTTCGGCGACGATTTTTACGCCGGGTATGGGGACCGGAAGCTGGTTCAGCGCCAGGGCGAGGATGCCGGTTCCCATGGTGGCGGCGAACCAGTTCGGCGTGAACTGCCGCACGATCTCCCTGGGCGATTGCAGACTCGCCAACGGGCGAAGGCCGAAGGCGACGTCGCGAACGTGAATGTCATGAGCCATGAGAGGTTATCCAGACGAGCGGTCAGCCCGCGGTGAAGCGATAGACGGCGCCGAGCACGACGGCGGTGACCAGAAGGCAGGCGGGCAGGGTCAGCATCTGCAACGCGGCTTCGCGGCCGCTGATCCAGCCCGTGTCGATGATCACGCGACCGGCGAGGCAATCGTTCAAGGAGCGGATGCGCTCGCCCGGCGCAGGCGTATCGGCCAGCAGGCTCATCCCGGTGAGAAGGCCGAAGAACATCAGGCCGAGAACGGTGATGAAGCCCAGGGCGAGCATCGCCTCGCCGTGACCGAACACCAGCCAGAACACGGCCACCATGGCGGCGTAGAGACCCGCGACCGCCTTGACCATTGCGGGGTGAACGCCGGTAAGGCCGACGCCAGGCTGGACCCGGTGCAAGGTCTCGCCGGATTGGGTCGCGGCGATGGGAGAAGGCGGAATGAAAGGCGTCTGCGGTTTTACATTCTCAGGACCGATGGCCTGGCGCCTGGCGACGGACCTGCGGCCTTGGCGCATGGCCGGAGCGGCGAGAAGGGTGGTCATGGCGGCTCTCCTTTCGGAGTGGAGGCCAGTCTTCGGCGCGCTCCTCGACATCCGGGATGCGCCTCTTGGATCATCAGCTCCAACGGATGTTTTAGATAGGTTTGTTCGCTTTGATCGAATGAACGCCCTAGGGGGTGATCAGCGCGGCTGCCCACGCAAAGGCGGCCTGCAGGCCAAGACGATGCTCGGGGGCGGTGTTGATGAACGTCGGGCTCGGGTGTGGCGCGAGACACAGCTCCACTTCAGGCCGCAGGCGGGTCAGCGTCGGAGCCGCCATCGCGGCGACGCGGCCGCACAATACCGCGGCCCTGAGGCGATGAAGCGGGGTGACCAGTCCCTCTAGCGTGGCCAGGCCGGAGGCGATCTCCTGTCTTGTCAGCGGTCGCGCGGACCCCGAGCGAAGCCAGGGGACCGTGTTCCAAAGGACGATGCGGCGGCGGTCGAGCCCCGCTGCTTCCATCGCGCGCTTCAGGTTGCGCGCGGTGCCCGTGGGATTGTCGATGGAGACGAGGCGATCCGCTTGCGGTCCCGGGGCCGGTGTCTCCAGAAGCACAAGGATTTCCGCCTCGTCTCCACCGTCGAGGGGGTCGAACTTCGGCGTACCTTGTTGAGCGCCCACGCCCCTATCCAGAGCTCTCAGGAATCCGTTCAGTCCCTCGAGATGCGTGTGAGGCGGCGCGCGGTCATTCACCAGTGAAGGCCAGACACCGCCTTGACGAGCCGACGCGCTCAATGGCGTGACGCCGTCAGGGACGCCAGGAACACCTCGCCCGCCTTTGAGCGATAGCGCTGCTTGTGCCGCAGGAGCCAGAACGGGCGGTCGGGCAAGGTCAGGGGCAGGGCGGCGAGGATGCCGGCGCGCAGGCGCGCGGCGACGACATTGCGCGACACGACCGTCGCTCCCGCACCGGCCTCGACGGCGGCGGCGACCGCCTCATTCCCGGGCAAGGTCATGGCCACGTCCAGAGCGTCGATGGCCAGCCCGCGCTGATTGAGGGCCGTCTCAAAAGCCGACCGGGTGCCGGAGCCGGGCTCGCGCAACACCCAGGTCATTTGCTTCAGGTCCGGCGGCCCGGCGCCGTCCTGGGCGGCGGGGTGGTCGGCCGCCACGACCAGCACCAGTTCGTCGTGATCCAGAACCGAACGGCTCAACGCCGGCTCGTTCAGTTCGCCCTCGACCAGACCCAGTTCAGCGCAGCCCTCCAGGACAGCGTCGGCCACCTCGCGCGTATTGCCGATCGAGACCTCGATGCGGATGCCGGGATGAGCCTGATGAAACCGGGTCAGTCGGGCGGGAAGCCACCAGCCGGCGATGGTCTGGCTGGCGTGGATCGACAGTCGTCCGCGTTTCAGGCCGCCCAGGTCGTCGAGCGCGTCCTGCGCCGCCTCGACACGGGCGAGGATCGCCTTGGCCTCGACGAGGAAGGTTGCGCCCGCCTCGTTCAGGACGATGTTGCGGCCAACGCGGTCGAACAGGGCGACGCCGTGGCGGCCCTCCAGCGTCGTCACCGCCGAGCTGACCGCCGACTGGGTCAGGTTCAGGGCCTCGGCGGCGCGGGTTACGTGCTGGCGCTCGGCGACGGCGACGAAGATGCGGAGCTGGTCCAGGGTCATGGGACAATCCTAACCCACGAAGCGGCGACTTCGACAGGGAACGTTCGGCGACGGCGAACGTTCCGAGCGGAACATCGCGTTGGTCGTCCGGGACGATCGCCTGCAGGATCGGATCATGACCCACGCCCCACCCTCCCGATGGATCAGAACCGGCGTCCTGGCGCTTGGCTCGGCGACTGCCGGTGCCGCAGTTATGGCCTTCGCACAGATGCCCGGCTCGGACTTCGATGCGGCGATGGCCGAGGCGATGGAGCGGATGCACCGCGACATGGCGGTAGAATCCACCGGCGACCCAGACGTGGACTTCGCCGCCATGATGATCCCGCATCATCAGGGCGCCATCGACATGGCGCGCGTCGAGCTTCTGTACGGGCAGGACGAGACCATGAAGCGTCTGGCCCAGGGGATCATCATTGAACAGACCCAGGAAATCGCCCTGATGCGCGACTACCTGACCCGCCATTCTGATGCGCCGACGCCGACCGGCGGCGCGACCTCGACCCATCACGGACACGGATCATGACCCTGACAGCCCGCGCCATCGCCGCCCTTGTTCTCAGCCTGTCCGCCGGACACGCCTTGGCCGATCAGGTTCCGGGCGCGGCGGCGGCGCCCGCCATCCCGATCAGCAGCCAGGATCGGTTCTATTCGGCCGACCAGTTCTCCAACACCGTCTCGGTGGTCGATCCCTCGACCAACGGCCTGCTGGGGGTGATTTCCCTCGGCGAACCGACTCCGGCCAACCTCAGCCCGCTCTACAAGGGCCAGTTGCTGGTCCACGGCATCGGCGCGGCGCCGGACGGCAAGACGATCGCCGTGGTCTCGATCGGGTCCAACTCGGTCAGCTTCATCGACACGGCCAGCAACACCGTCAAACATACCACCTATGTCGGGCGCTCTCCGCACGAGGCCTTCTTCACGCCGGACGGCCGCGAGGTCTGGGTCACGGTGCGGGGCGAGGCCTATGTTTCGGTGCTGGACGCCGCGACCTATCAGGAGACCGCCCGGGTCGAGACGCCCAACGGGCCGGGCATGACCATCTTCTCGCCGGACGGCCGCTACGCCTACATCTGCTCCAGCTTCAGTCCCGAGACGGTGGTAGTCGAGACCGCGACCCGTCAGATCGTCGGTCGGGTGGCCCAGGCCAGTCCGTTCTGCCCCGACATCGCCGCCACGCCCGATGGAAGCCAGGTCTGGATGACGCTGAAGGACGTGGGCAAGACCATGGTTTTCAACGCCCGTCCGCCGTTCGCTGTCCTACAGACGCTCGACACCGGCCCCTTGACCAACCACGTCAACATCGTGCGCAACGCGGCGGGCCAGTTCGCCTATGTGACCGTCGGGACCGAGAACCGGGTCAAGGTCTATCGCACCGACACCTTCACGCTCGTGACGGAGATCGAGGTGGGGTCGCTGCCGCACGGTCTGTGGCCCTCCGGCGACGGCTCGCGGATTTACGTCGGGCTGGAGAATGGCGACGGCGTGGCGGTCATCGACACCCTGGCCAACCGCGTGATCGCCACCGTGCCGATCGGTCAGGGACCGCAAGGGGTCACCTATGTGCCGCGTGCGGTCACTCAGGGTGACGGCAGGGCCAACCTCACGCCCCTGGGCGCAGCTCGCGCCTCGCATCAACTCGTTCTGACGGGCGAGGGCGACACCCGGTCCCAGGCGACCTTGTTCGAGCAGGGGCAGGTCCAGATGCTGCAGATCGCCGCCGCAGGCCTCCAACCCGGCAAGCCCTATGTCCTCGCCTTCGCCAATGCGGCGGACGGATCGGGGACGCTCGAGCCTCTGACGAAGTTCATGACCAATCCGGCTGGGTCTGCGGTCGTCAACGCCGTGGGCCCGATCCGTCAGGTGGTCGCCGCCGACGCCGGCGCACCCCGCCGTTGGCTGGTCATCGCCTCGGGCACGCCCGAGGCGATCGGCGCGGTCGTCCAGAGACAGTCGGAATAGGACCGGCCGCCATGCGGATCGACAAGTTCGTCCATAGCTGCCTGCGCCTGACGATCGGTGCAGATCGACTGCTCTTCGATCCGGGCAAGTTTTCGTTCGTCGACGGACGGGTCGATCCTGCTGTCTTTTCGGATGTCTCGACGATCGTCCTGACGCACGGCCATCCCGACCACATCGACCCTGACGCTCTGGCCAGGATCGTGCAGGCGAGTGGCGCGACACTCGTCGGCAACGGCGAGGTCGCCGACAAGCTCGGCGAGAAGGGGCTGTCGGTCACGGTGTTCGAGGAGGGCGAACGGACCTTCGGCGCGTTCCGGCTGCAGGCTCAGCCGGTCGCGCATGAGCCCATCCTGTCGGACGAGAGCCCGCAACTGACAGCCTTCCTCGTCAACGACGTTTTCCTCAACCCGGGCGACAGTTTCGACAGCCGTCTGGATCGGTTCGCGGGCGTGGAGGTGCTGGCCCTTCCGGTGATGGCGCCTTACCTGACCGAGCTCACTGTCCATGCGTTCGCCAAACGGATGAAGCCAAAATCGGTCGTCCCGGTCCATGACGGCTACGCTCGCGACTATTTCCTCAGGCAGCGTTACGACGTCTACGAGCCCTATCTGGACAAGGCCGGGATCAAACTGCACCGGCCGATGGCGCCCGGAGACGGGTTCGACGTCTCTGACCATGACTGACGCAGTCTGCACCTCCACCGGTTTCGCGCGATTGCGATCGCGATAAAATGGCGGCGGCTCGGCGTGGTAACTCAGGTGAATGTCGCCTTTGCGCGGTGACTGTCATGTCCGCTCATGGCGCGAAGCTGGCTTTGCGCTTCGCTGTGGTGGCAGGAGTGGTCACCGAGGCCCCGACGTGCCACTCGTCCCGGTGGGAAGGCAGGCGGCCATGGGGATCGCAACTTTGGGAGCGGACGGCAGCATCGATGTTCTCGAAGCCAGCACGCCGGAGAAGCGGAGCGCGCCGGGGAATAGTTGTTCAACGCCGACCGAGCGCTCACGCGCTCGGTCGGCGTGCGGCGGCGCGCGACTTTGAAGCCAGGCGGAATGAAAGGGCAGGAGATCTGCCGATAGATGACGATGAGCTCCAGGCCTCGCCTGTTCTTCAAAACGTCAGGCTATGGTATCCGCCTATGCCTAGGTATACCGGTACGATTCCCTCGCGCACCACGCCTGCGGCATTGTCAATACACCCCGAAAGATCTCGTGATCACGCGCTTTTTACATCCGATTATTTCTTCATTGTTTTCAACAGTCCACGATCTATTCGGACTACGATACGGCGCTTTAGGTGACCTCTGGTGCAAAGTCCTTGCCGATCAACGCGCTACCGGCCTTCGTGTAATCGAGTGGGAATAGGGCAGGACGTCCGTCGGTTCTTTCAAGTGGCAGGTATTCTTCGAAACCGCACGGTGCGCCGGCGTGCGGGTTGCAACTACTTTCCCGCTTAACCCACGCTCTTCGACGAGATTACAAATCCACCATCAGGATCGTCGCCTGCTTGCGAGTCGCGGTCGAATATGACTAAACATGAATGACACCGGTAGCAGTCGAGCGGCCAACTCGCTGTGACACCGGTGTCTCCCGTCAGCAGCGGGAGGCGTGAACGAGGGCGTTCGATCCTTGATGCGCAACACTTGGGAGGAGAAACTAGAATGATCCAACGCCACAAATTTGCGCGCCACGCCCTGGTCGCCACCGCGTCGCTGGGAGCCCTAGCTCTCGCCATGATGGCGCATGACGCCGCCGCTCAAACGGCCGAGGTCGCTGCACCTCAGACGGATGACGCTGCAGAAGTCGATGACATCGTCGTCACGGGCTTCCGGGCCAGCCTTCAGAATTCCTTAAACATCAAACGCCGCGAAGCTGGCGTCGTCGACGCCATTTCAGCTGAGGACATCGCGGATTTCCCCGACACCAATCTGGCCGAGTCGATCCAGCGCATTCCCGGCGTCTCGATCGACCGCGATGCGGGCGAGGGCCGGTCGATCACCGTCCGCGGTCTGAGTTCGGAGTTCACCCGCACGCGGATCAACGGCATCGAGGCCCAGGCATCGACCGGCGCCACCGACTCGTCGGGCGGGGTGAATCGCGGTCGTGGCTTTGACTTCAACGTCTTCGCCTCAGAGCTCTTTAACAATATCACGGTGCGCAAGACCGCCTCGGCCGAGACGGAAGAGGGGTCGCTGGGGGCGACCGTCGATTTGCGCACCAGCCGTCCATTCGACAAGATGGGCTTCCAGGGCGCGCTGTCTGGCCAGTACGGCTACAACGATCTGTCGCAGGACTGGAGCCCGCGCTTCGCCGGTCTGATTTCGAACACCTGGGCGGATGACCAGATCGGCGCTCTGTTCTCGATCGCCTACAGCGAGCGCGACAGTCTGGAGGAAGGTTTCAGCTCGGTGCGCTGGGGACCTGCCAGCGCCGACGGCGGCTTCCAGAATGGCGCTGTCCTGCCGAACGCCGCGCGCACCTACCACCCTCGCATCCCGCGCTATGGCAGCTTGGAGCACAGCCAGGAGCGTCTGGGCGCGACGCTGTCGGTGCAAGCCCGCCCCGGCAACGGTCCGACCCTGTTCACGATGGACATGCTGTACTCGAAGCTGGATTCGACCCGCAGCGAAAACTTCCTGCAAGCCTGGTCGCTCAGCCGTGGCGCCGATCAGGGCGGCAAGCCGCAGGTCGACATCATGAGCTTCGAGATCGATCCCGACACTGGCGAGATGATCTATGCCCAGCTCGACGACATGGACATCCGCAGCGAGCAGCGGTTTGACGAGCTGGAAACCGAATTCAAGCAGATGACCTTTGGGGTCGAGCACGAGTTTTCGGATCGGCTGCGGTTCGACGGCCTGATCGGTCGCGCGGAATCCAGCTTCGCCAATCCGGTTCAGATCAGCGCCATTATCGATCGACAGAACGTCGATGGCTATTCCTATGACTTCCGCCAGAACCGCAATCTGCCGGCGATCAACTGGGGCTTCAACGTCGCCGACCCCACGCAGTGGAGTGTTGTCGGACCGACCGGCGCCCAGCCCCGCTCGGAGCTGCGCATCAGTTCGAACTTCCAGGAAAACGTCTATACGACGGGTGAGGCCAACTTCGCCTTCGACGTAAGCGATTGGCTCACACTGAAAGCGGGCGTCAGCCGCAAGGAATACGAGTCGAGCAGCCGCGCCTTCGCGCGCCCAAACAACGCCAACGGTTCGCCAGCGCTGCCGGCGGGCACGAGCATGGCTTCGGTCACCAATCTGCTAAGCGGGTTCGGTCGCAATCTCGATCTGCCGTCGGGCGCTGCGACCAGCTGGGTTCGGCCGGATCTGGCTGCGTTGCAAACAGTCTGGAACTACAACTGCAACTGCGACACGGGCGTAGCAGGCGGTGATTTCCGACTGATCGGCCTGAACGGCAATCCGTCCACCTATGGCAACTGGCGTGACGTGACCGAGACCGACACCGGCGCCTATGTGCAAGCCGATTGGGACACGGAAATCATGGGTGTGCCCTTCCGAGGCAACCTCGGTGTGCGTCAGGTCAAGACTGAGGTCGACGCCTTGGGTTATTCGAACGTCGGTGGTGTTGCGACGCCGGTCCGGGGCGAGAACGAATATGACGACACCCTACCGTCGCTGAACGTGTCGATCGAGCCGATGAAGGATTTGATCGTGCGTTTGGGCGCCGCCAAGGTCATGGCGCGACCGCCTGTCACCAGCCTCGTTCCGGTCTTCACGTTGAGCGCGGCCGGGGCGGCGACCAATACGGCCTCGCTGGGCAATGTCGAGCTGGAACCGTATCGGGCAACAACCTACGACCTTTCGGTTGAATATTACTTCGCGCCTGAAGCTCTGCTGTCCTTCGCCTACTTCTACAAGGACATCTCGACCTATGTGCAGACGACCACCGAACCGCTGTCGTACAGCCAACTGACGGCCGTGAACCCTGTGGCCTTCCCGGCGGGCGGTCGTCCTGCCGGCGACATCTATCAGTTCAGCACGCCCACAAACACGCCGGGTGGCCCGCTGAAAGGCTTCGAGATCAGCTATCAACAGACGTTCTCCTTCCTGCCCAGCCTGCTGTCGAATATCGGTACGCAGCTGAACTACACGCACGTTGAATCCGAGATTCAGTATTGCGTCACCGCAACCTGCGCGGCCTTCGTGACGGCGGATCTGGTCAACCTGTCGCCAAACGCCTGGAATGCGACGCTGTATTATGACGACGGCAAGTTCAATGCGCGTGTGTCAGCGGCCTATCGCGACACCTATTTCCAGAACGTGCCGGGTTCGAACGGCGCCACGGGCCTGATTCCGTATCAGGGCAAAACCGAAACCACGACGATCGACGCTTCAGCATCCTATAACCTGACCGATAACCTCAGTGTTTCTGTCGAGGGGCTCAATCTGACCGACGAAGCCAACCGTCAGAACCACGGCGACATCGGCCTGCCGCGTGACAGCACCTATGTCTATCACCACACTGGCCGCCAGATTTACATCGGCGCGCGGTATCGCTTCTGATCCCAACAGATCGGCGAGATAAGACAGGCGGCGTCGGTATAACCGGCGCCGCCTTTCTTTTGACATCGGCCGAACTGCGCGACGCGGCGAGAGAATTTTCGCCTGCTGACTAGTTGCCTTGGCGGAAGTCGAACCTTTGGTTTGCGACGAAATCTTCCCAGGCGCTGCGCGTGGCGAAGTCCAGGCCGCGATCCCACGCCGATCCCATGTAGTAGGTGAACGGCTGACCCGGCGTGACCCGCACCAGGATCAGATAGTTGTCGGCGTCTTCGGTAAAGCCTTCGACCGTTGCAGGATCAACCGCCAAGGCGATGCCAAGCGAGCCATGCTCGGGGTTCTCAGGCTCCCAGAACATCAGACGCCCGTGTGCGGCGTCGCGCGTGACGAAACCCCGTCCGTTGTCGTTGCTGCGTTTCGAAATGCCGATCGCGACGATCAGCGGTGCGTCGGAATTCGAGGTTAGAGTTGAAGTCATGCGCGTGAAGTTGGACCCTAACGGAAGGCTGAACTCACGCGTTTCTGAAACCGTGCGTACGACGTCGACCGGCCAAGGGCGGTAGGTCACGCTGAACCGCGCCTCGTCGCCGCCGGTTTTCTCGATCTGGTCGGTGGAGAAGTTGCGACTGGTCCAGAGCTTGTTGTCGTACCAGATGCCCAGACCTCCGGCGCCTCTGCCGCGTCCCACGTCGTAATAATCCAGGCCTTCACCGCGATCGACGTGATAGTTCGGGAACTTCAACTGGCGGTCCATGAAGGGATAGCGGACACGTTTGGCCCACACATCGATGCCCGAGCCAGAGGGCGCCTCGCGCGCTTCAAGCGTGGGACCGTAAATGCGATGAGCGACGCGATCGTTTTCCCATAGCAGATCATCCAAACGATCCGGCGCGAAGCGGGCGACGGCGCGCGGTCGCCGCTGATCTGCCGGCGGCGGCTCCAGCGGTTCGATGGTCGAGGGTCGATTCAGAGCGGATGGATCGTAGGAGAGCGCCGAGGTCGCACGCATTTCGGCGTCTCGGCGGCGTATTTCTTCGGCGCCGACGACCGTCACGGGGGCGGGCGGGACAGGTGTGGTCGCAGCGATCACTTCGGCCGTGTCGCGCGTGGGTTCCGCCAATGGCAGAGAGCGAACTGGGTCATTCAGCGACGCGACTTCCAACCCGGCCAGAATATAGGTTCCTGAAGCATAGAGGCCGACGTCCTCAGGGTCGGTCGACACGGGCTGATCGCCGGTCTTCTGCGCTGCGCCCACCAGGCCGTTCGCAAGGACATGGCGGTTCAGGCCGGCCCACCCCTTCAACACATGCGGCAGGTAGGTGTCGCGATCCAAAAGGCCGTGATTGATCCCCCAGGCCAGGGCGTAGACATAGAAGACCGAGCCTGAGGTTTCAGCCTCGGGATAGGCCTCGGGGTCCAGAAGGCTGGCGCGCCACAGTCCGTCCTCCTGCTGAAGTCCTGCGACCCTGCCGGCCATCTTCTGGAAGAGATCGACATAGAAGGCGCGGCCGGCGAAATCGGCCGGCACGGACTCCAGCCATCTTACTAAACCGCCGATGACCCAGCC